>DVKW01000128.1 GCA_018715855.1 Candidatus Galligastranaerophilus intestinigallinarum | reverse complement strand
CTCTTGATTTTCCCGTATTATTCAACATAGAAATATCTTTTCTTACCTGAGAATCATCAATTTTTAAAAGTTGCGCCATATATGAGCTTGTAACAGTTTTTTCGCCCTTTTTAATACAAGCAGCCAAAATTGAATGATATTGAGTTAACCTGTTTATAACTTTATTTGGTATTGTTTCCATAATGTATAACTTCTTTTTCTTTTATTGAACAATCACTTAATTTAAAGCCAAGCGCTTTTATTTCATCTAAAATGGTTTCATCTTCCGTTATTTTATATTCATTAAAATTATACGGTTTTAAAATTTCATTTTCATAATATGCGGGGTGAATTAAAAGTTCAACAACACCGTTATCTATCGCTTTTAAGCCTTCTAAAACGGTGTTTTTATCCATAAACCCCGTATAGGTTACACCTAAAAGGTAATCATTGGTTAGAAAATTTTTTGGCAAATATTTTTTATTTTGAACGGTGAAATAGTTTAAAAGCCCCCTTTTAATTAAATTTATGGGATATTTTAAATTAAGGTTTTTCTTTAAATTTTTTACTATATATGGTTTTTCAAATTGAGTTCTAACGTATGGAATTTTATATTCATCTGCCAGTTTGCAAACAATTTTAAAAATGTTTGGAATTGAATGAATGTGAACGTGAGAATTTATGTGGTTAATTTCAAAATCAGATAAAATTCTTTCAATTTGCGCTCTAAATTCAAATTCAACGGAATTTAGAAAATCAACATCGTTTGATTTTTTTAAAATATCAACATAGCCTAAATTAAAATTGTTTTTGGAATCTACCAAAAATTTTCCTTCTGTTATACTTTTTCCTTCAATTAAATTAAGGTGAATTCCGAATTTAATATTTTTTAAGTCTGAAATTAAAGAAGTTGCTTCATTGTAGCCTTCCATATTGGCTAAAACGCAAGAAGTTGCAATAACCCCTGCTTTAATTCCTTTGTAAACGCCCATATTAAAAGGGTGCGAATGGCCAAAATCATCCGAATTAAAAATTAATATTTTTTCTTTTTTAGCCTGCATGTTTTAAAAGCTCTTCTTTTCCGAAATTTGTTTTTTCAAACGTATAATTTTTTAAATAATTAATAGCTTCGATTGGGCTATTTGCAACAAAATAAAGCTTTTTAGCATTTATGTTTGCAAAATTTTCGCTTATTATTGTATCAAAGAATTTTAAAAGGTGATTATAAAAACCGTTGGTGTTTAAAATTATAATGGGTTTGTTGTTATAGCAAAGTTGCTTTTGAACAATCATCTCGGATAATTCTTCCAACGTGCCAAAACCGCCTGCAAGTGCAATAACGGCATCAGATTTTTCATCTAATTTTGCTTTTCTTTCTCTCATGCCATCTGTCAGGTAAAATTCGTTGCAAAAATCTTCATTGCCGCAAAGTGCGTAAAGTTTTTCAGGCATTACACCCGTTATTTTAGAGCCAAAATCTTTTGCTGTTTTTGAAACTTTATACATAATGCCAAGTTTTGAGCCGCCATAAACAATGTCATAATTATTTTCAGCCAAAAGCCTGCCCAAAATTTCAGCGTCTTTATAATAGGCTTCATCCAACAAATTGCTGGATGAGCAAAAAATACAAATGTTTTTAATGCCGTTTTTCATACCCTAAGTATAAAAAAAGCTTAATTAATAGTCAAATAATGAACCTGCAGGAACCATAATCGGTGCTGTAACGCTTGATTGGGGGTTTGACCTTGTAAAGTTTGATTCAATGATAGATGGTGTTCCTATTGGGTTTCTATCTGTAACAGGGAAGGTTATAACCTTTTCATGCTCTGGCGCTTTTATTTGATTTTCTTTTATTGTTTGCATATTTTTATTTTCTTCTTGTTTTTGAATTGAAGAAAGCTTCAAAATATCTGAAATGTCATAAGAAATAACACTGTTATTTTGTTGTTCTGTTACATAAATTTTTGCATTTTTTTCATCTAAATTAATGCAATACGGTTTTTTAACATACATTAAAATATTCGGGTTGCCTTTTTTATCAAAGCAAACAACATTTCCCTTGTTGTAGTTTGCAACATAAATGTTGTCGAACGAATCTATTGCAATGCCTATAGGGCCATCAAGCCCTTTTTCTTTGTTTGCAAAAACGAATTTATTCATTCCGTCAGGCGAAATTTTAAAAATTACACTTTGAGAAAAGCTTGCAACAATCATATTTCCTTTTGAATCAACAACAAGGCCTGATGGTGCAGGAACAGAGCCTACAATTGAAGTTTTTAAGCTTTGCGCAGCTTTAATTCTTGCTTCTTCTTGAATTTCCGCTTGTCTTTTTGAAATTTTATCCGATAAAGTTTTTGCTTTTGTTCCAAATTCGCTTGTTATCGGAATTTTTGCAAGGTAGGTTTGTGCTTTTGCCAAATACCCTTTTTTGTAAAGTAAATTTGCAAGCTGCAAACAGCTTTCATAATCTGTTGGTTCAAGTTTCAAAAGTTTTTCATAGCTTAAAATTGCGTCTTGATATTTGCCGACTGATTCTTGAATTCTTGCTAAATTATAATAAGCTTCATAAAATTCAGGGTCTATTGAAATTGCTTTTTTAAATGTTGCAATTGATTGTTCAATTTTATCTTGCTCGTATAAATCTATGCCTTTATTGTATAAAACAGTAGCATCGTCTTCAATGGAAGCGATTGCAGGCATTATGGAAAACAAACCTAATAAGATTGTGAGCAAAAAACTTTTTTTCATGCTATTATTTTAGCAAAAAAGGGCAATAAAAACAATTATAATCTTGAATTTTGCAATCATAAAAGGAAAAAGATGTTAATATTCGGTATTGAAACAAGCTGTGATGAAACGGCAGCCGCTATAATTAAAGACGGCAGAGAAGTTATTGCAAATGTTGTTGCAACACAAATTAAAACCCACGAAAAATTCGGCGGGGTTATTCCTGAAATTGCAGCAAGAGAACATTTAGATGCAATTAATGTTGTTATTGATGAAACATTTGAAATTGCAAAAAAGAATTTTAATATAACCCCAAATGACATAGATGCTTTTACATCAACAGTTGGCCCCGGGCTGGTTGGGTGCTTGCTTGTGGGGTTAAATGCAGCTAAAACCCTTTCTCTTGTTTATAATAAGCCCTACATTGGAATTAACCATCTTCAAGGTCATGTTTGTGCAAACTTTTTAGAAACAGACCTAAAGCCCCCTTTTATATGCCTTTTGGTTTCAGGCGGGCACACTCAGGTTATAAAAGTTGAAGATTATGATAAACAAGAAATAATAGCTTCTACCATAGATGATGCAACGGGTGAAGTTTATGATAAAGTTGCAAGGTTAATGGGGCTTCCGTACCCCGGGGGTATAAAGCTTGATAAATTAGCACAAACGGGGAACCCCAAGGCTTTTATTTTGCCAAAGGCAAAAGTTAAAGAAAATGAATTTAGTTTTTCCGGGCTAAAAACAGCAGTGTTAAGGCTTGTACAATCTTTTAACGGAAAAGAGCTTCCTGTGGCTGATATTTGTGCAAGTTTTCAAGAAAATATAACATCCACTTTAATTGATAAAACAAAAAAACTTGCAGATAAAAATAATATCAAAACAATTGTTTTATCAGGCGGTGTTGCCGCTAATTCCGAATTAAGAAAAAAATTATTTGCTCTTCAAGATATTGGGTATAAAACATTTGCGCCGCAGATGAAATTTTGCACCGATAATGCTGCAATGGTTGCATCTTGTGCTTATTTTAACCCGATTAAAACAGATGACCCCTTAATTTTAGAAGCATTTTCAAGAAGCTAGGTAAAAAAATTTTCAGAGGTTTTATATATTCATAAAAAACAATTTATAAGGTGCAAATTTATGAATATAACTCCAATAAATAATTCCTGCAATTTTGGAAAACGTGCAATTTTTAATTGTACAATCAAAAGAAAAGGCTCAAACGAAAAAGAAGCGGCAACTTTATACAAAATGGACAAAGGCAGTTTTGAAGACAGAAAAGAGATTGAAAATTCAAGCTTGCCATTGTGGCTGCGTTTAAATTTTACTGATTCAAGAAAAGCAAACGGTGCAAATTTTTATTGCCTTCAGACCAATGATACAAAAGAAATTATTTCCGCAGCACAAACATCAAGGCACCTAAACAGGAGTGAAGGCAAATATGAAGGTGTTAATACAATTATTGATGAATACGGCGAAAACCCCGATTTTGTTGACCCTTCAACCCCGATATTGGCGCACATTGCAAAAACGGCGCAAGATAAAGGCGACAAATTTGTTCTAACGGCATTTAGAACAGAAGAAGCACCTTCATTTAAAAACGCAAGTTTTTCAAAATCAAAATATGAGAATTGGATTCTTCCCGAAAAAAGATATGTTAATTTAATTGACAGGGCAGAAAAAAGAGCAGGAATTGAATATTTAGTTTAAATTATTTGTATTTAACACAGAAATTGTGGGCTTTTTCTTCAATTTCATCATTCAATGGCTGCAGGGGAATTTCGCACTTATATTTTCTTTTCAGGGCAAGTGAAATTAAATAATCGCAAAATTTCGGGTTTTTTGGCAATAAAGACCCATGGAGATACGTTCCAAAAACATTTTTATATCTGGCGCCTTCCGTTTTGTCTTTGCCGTTGTTGCCATAGCCTTTAAGAACCTTCATTAAAGGTTTTGTATCTCCTTTTAAAAATGTTAGGCCGCTGTGGTTTTCAAAGCCTGTTATTGTTGAATTGTTTATATAAGGGCAGCTGCCTGTAATATTTCCTATAAACCTTTTGTCGCCTGCTTTTGTATATGCATCTAAAAGGCCAATGCCATCCAATTTTTCCGCATTTTTTGGCAGGTAATAATGCCCTAAAAGCTGATAACCCCCGCAAATTGCAAGAAAAACGGCGTCAGATTCCATTGCCCTATGAAGGCGTTCTTTATTTTTTAAAAGTTCAATTGAAGCTTCAATTTGTTGCTTATCTTGGCCGCCGCCCATAAAATAAAAGTCAAATTCATCGGGGTTAATTCTATAGCCCGATTTAATTTCAACTACATTGACGTTAATCCCCCGCCAATTACACCTGTTTTTAATAGCCGAAATGTTTCCCATATCGCCATAAATGTTTAGCAATTCAGGGTAAAGGTGTGCAATTGTAATTGAAAAGTCTATTTGGTTCAATTTAATTTACCTTTAACTTTTTAACTTCTTCAGCTATTTTTTGAACGGCTTCATCAGGTGTCATTGTAACCATTTCGCCTGTTTGTCTTGTTTTAAATTCAACAAGCCCGTCTTTAATTGTTTTTCCGACTGTAATTCTGTATGGAAAACCAATTAAATCAGCATCTTTGAATTTAACGCCTGCTCTGTCGTCTCTATCATCTATAACAACTTCAACGCCTTCTTTTTGAAGTTTTTCATAAATTTCAAAGGCAACTTTTTTCTGTTCTTCTTCTTGAATATTAACAGGAACCACAATGCAATGGTATGGCGCAATTGCAAGCGGCCAAATTATGCCAAAATCATCATGGTGTTTTTCAATGGCAGCTGCTGCCGTTCTTGTAATTCCGATACCATAACAGCCCATTATATAGGGTTTGTTTTCGCCGTTTTCATCGGTGTAGGTTGCATTCATCGGTTTTGAATATTTTGTGCCTAATTGGAAAATGTTCCCTACTTCAATGCCTCTTGTAATGAATAAGGGTTTATGGCAATTGGGGCAAAGTTCCCCTTCTTTTACAAGCGAAACATCCACAAAATTTGGAGTTGATTTAAAATTGTAGCCTACAATGTGCTTATCAGGTTCATTTGCGCCTATAACAAAGTTTTTCATTCCTTTAGCAGACAAGTCGAAAATGATTTTTATTTTATCTTCCAAGCCTATAAATGAAAGAAAGCCTGCTTTTGAACCTGTATATTCGTTTGTTTCATCTTCCGTTGCTTTTCTTATTTCAAGGCCGCCAACTGCATTTAAAAGTTTTGTTTCTTCAACTTCTTTGTCGCCCCTTATCATAACCATAACGGGTTTTGAATCTACAATATAGAAAACTGATTTTAAAATGTTGTTTTCATTAATGTTTAAAAATTCGGCTAAATCTTTAATTGTTTTAACATTTGGAGTATCAACCGTTTTTTCTTCAACAAAATTTGTTGTTGTTTCAATTTCATTTAAAATTGAAGTTGAATGGTTTGAATTTGCGGAATAATCGCAATTTTTGCAATAGAAAACGTCATCTTCCCCTGTTTGGGTTTCCGTTAAAACCATAAATTCATGGCTCACTTTGCCGCCAATAGCGCCTGAATCTGATTGAACGGGTTTTGTTTCTAAGCCGCAGCGGTCAAAAATTCTTTTATAAGCTCTCCACATATTTTTATATTCTTCATCTAAGCTTTCTTGAGATGTGTGGAAGGAATAGCCGTCTTTCATAATAAATTCTCTGCCCCTTAAAAGGCCAAAACGGGGGCGAATTTCATCTCTGAATTTTAATTGAAACTGATAAAGATTAATCGGCAGTTGCTTATATGAATTTAAAATGCCGTCTGCTATAAAGGTTATAACTTCTTCATGAGTTGGGCCTAAGCAAAGTTCCGTATCGTGTCTGTCTTTCATTCTTAAAAGTTCTTTGCCGTAAACTTGCCATCTGCCTGATTTTTGCCAAAGTTCTGCAGGTTGCACAAAAGGCATTAAAAGTTCTTGAGCCCCGGCTTTGTTTAATTCTTCTCTTGCAATTTGTTCAACTTTAGATATCACCCTTTTCATTAAAGGTAAGTATGAATAAATTCCGTTTGTTAATTTTTTGATATAACCTGCTCTTACTAATAATTTATGGCTTATAGCTTCTGCATCTTGGGGAAAATCCCTCAAGGTTTGCACGAAAAGTTTACTCATTTTCATAAGATATAATTCCTTTATAAAAGTTTTTGATATGAAAATTATATCATTAATTAAAAAAATAAAGTGTGCAAAACAGATAATTTGCACACTTTTTTATCAAAATTTAACTTATTTTTATAAATCTTCTAAAATAAACTCATCTATTAATGTCTTTGGTTCTTCAGGAGCCTTAGGTTCATCTTGAACATTTAATATATCTTTCGCTTTTTCTTCATCTCCGTTTGAACCGTTTACTATTTTACCCGTGTATTCAAGGCGTTTTATATCATCATCCATAAGCCTTTGGAACCTGTCATTAGGGTTAATTTTAGAGTTGTAGCTTGGCGAAAAATCAAACCAGCCGTTTTGAAAACTGATTTCTTTAAAGCCAAAATCAGGCGAATTAACACCCGGGTCCCAATATCTTCTTGCCATTTGGTAGTATTTTAAAACGGGATTATCCGAATAAAATTTTCTTGAATAAAAAGGTACGTAATCTTTTTCTACACCTTGTTTTAAATATCTTGAGGTATCAATTATTTTTAATAATTCCTGAGAATATCCTTTTTGCTGAAGGCTTTCTATATCTGAAGATTTATATTCCTCGTAATAGGCAAAAGAAGCCTGTGCAACAAGAAAAAATACCGCCAACAATAATATCGCTTTTTTCATAAATTTTCCTTTAAATTGCAAACTTTGCTACACTTAATATTATTATATATGTATTTTTGATTTAAACCAACTATATGAAGTAAATTTAGTCTAAATCGCTTAAAACAATTTTTTCAAATTCATCTAAAAGTTCATTTTCTTTAACTTTTTTAATTAATTCGCCCTTTTTAAAAATGTAACCTTCGCCAATAGCGCCTGCTATGCCGTAGTCTGCATCTTTTGCTTCATTTGGCCCGTTAACATGGCAGCCCATTGTTGCAATTGTTATTGGTTTATCTAAATTTTTAAACCTTTCTTCAACTTTATGTGCAAGGCCAATTAAATTAATTTTGCACCTGCCGCAGGTTGGGCATGAAACAAAATTAACGCCTTTTCTTCTTAATTTTAAGGCAGATAAAATATCAAACCCCGCTTTTACTTCTTCTATTGGGTTTTCTGTTAGTGAAACTCTTATAGTGTCGCCTATTCCATCAGCCAACAATGACCCTATTCCTATTGCAGATTTTATAATGCCGCCTCTTAGGGTTCCTGCTTCTGTTACACCTAAATGAAGGGGGTATGGAATTAGTTTATAAATTTTTCTGTAA
>DVKW01000127.1 GCA_018715855.1 Candidatus Galligastranaerophilus intestinigallinarum | reverse complement strand
TATGGCATTATTCGAACTTTAGGAGTATTTTTTAAAAAATGAAACACTTATTAAAAAAATTATCATTGTTCTTTGCAATATTAGGAATGTTTTATTATACAACTTCCCATAACGAAGTTTTGGCGCAAACACCGCAAACAATGTATGATAGAGCGTGGAATTTAATTAACACAAAATACGTTGATCAAACAAACAACAACCAAGAATGGAAACGCTGGCGCCATAAATATGACGAGGTTATGCAAACAGATGAAGATGCCTACGTTGCAATTGAAACAATGGTTTCAAGTTTAAATGATGTTTACACAAGATTTTTAAGCCCGAAAGAATACAGCGAAGAAACAGCTTCAATTCAAGGAAAATTATCAGGTATCGGCGTTCAAATCGGCGTTAGAGAAGGTAAACTCTTAATTATTGCACCCCTTGAAGACACCCCGGGGGAACGTGCAGGCTTAAAAGCCGAAGATGAAATTTTAGAAATCGACGGCAAATCAACAAAAGGTATAACTGTTGATGCTGCCGCAGATAAAATTAGAGGCAAAGAAGGCACAAAAGTTAAACTTCTTGTAAAAAGAGGCAAAGAAGAACCAAAACTATACACAATTACAAGAGAAAATATTGAACTAAAATCTGTTTCAACCAAATTACCCGAAACTATTAAAATTGCGCCAAACATAGGCTACATTAGGTTAAGTTCTTTCATTTCAAAAAATGCAACGGAAGAATTTAAACAAGCACTTGAAGCAAACAAAGACAAAGACGGCCTTATTATAGATTTAAGGTCTAACCCCGGGGGGCTGCTTACAAACGCCATCTACATTGCAGATTTTCTTTTGGATTCAAAAGTAATTGTTTCAACAGTAGATAGAGACGGCTACAAAGAAACCCAAACTTCAACCAAAACAACCCTTACAAACCAGCCTATTGCAGTTTTAATTAATGAAGGGTCAGCTTCAGCCAGTGAAATTTTATCAGGCGCCTTAAAAGACAACAAAAGAGCCGTTATTATAGGCAAAAAATCTTTCGGCAAGGGCTTGGTTCAAGAAATTAACAGAATGCCTGATGGTGCTGCAATGCACATTACAATTCAAAAATACCTAACTCCTTCGGGAACAGACATTAACAAAAAAGGCATAGTTCCTGATATTGAAGTTGACTATACAAAAGAGGACTTAGATAAAAAAATAGACCCGCAAGTGGCAAAAGCAAACGAGGTTTTACTTCAACAAATAGGGAAAATAACCAAAAAATAAATTAAGGGGTTTAAAAACCCCTTTTTTGTTGCATATAAGATTTTTTTAAAATAAAATTTTAAACAGTATACCGGAGTATTAAATGTTAAAAGGTTTAAAAGACGGATTATTTTTTATAAAATCAAAAATCAACATTTTTAAATTTCAAATTCATTTCAAATTCAGATCGCAAAAATTAAAAGATGTTTGTGACGAGATTAATACAATTATTGAAACAAAGCCCTATTACATTATTAAACTTCAATGCAGGCTTGGAAATCAAATGTTTCAATACGCTTTTTCAAAAAGCTTAAAAGGGAACGTTTTATTTGATTGTTCACAATTAGAAACTCAAAAATTTGCAAACTATGAGCTTGATAAATTTAATTTAAACATTAAAACAATAAAAACTAAAATTCTTTCGGAATTTGAAAAAATACACAAATTAGAAGAACATTTCGGAAGTTTATTAGGCATGGAATTAAAAACGCCTGTTTATTTAGACGGGTATTTTCAAAATGAAAAATATTTTAGGGAATACAAAGAAGAACTTATAAAAGAATTTACAACAAATGCCAAAATGACGGATGAATACCTTAAAATGGCAGAAAAAATTGAAGGTTCAAATTCTGTTTTGTTAAATTTCAGAGTTGCAAAAGATTATAAAAAAATAGGTTGGTCTGTTAATTATGACTATCAAAGAAAAGCGATTGAATATATAAAAGAAAGAGTTCAAGACCCTGAATTTTTTGTTTTTGCAGATGATATAAATGAAGTTAAAAGAAGCTTTAAAACAGATGAAAAATTAACCTTTGCGGATTTAGGGAAAAACAACCCCGATAAAATTTACCTTGATTTAGAACTTATGAAAAAATGCAAACATGACATTTTAACAAATTCAAGCTTTTCGTTTTGGGCAGGCTGGCTGAATGTTAACCCAAATAAAATTGTAATAGCGCCAGACCCTTGGATACAAGAAAATGACGGCGTTGTACCAAGTGATTGGGTAAAAATAAGAGCGGAAAAAAATTAAAAAAGGCCTTAATTAGCCCTATTTTATTACATATTAAAAGACACCGATTAATCTTATTCGGTGTCAGCTATTATTGTTATAGCTTCGGGATTGTGTTGTTAGGTGTCGATAAATAATTTATATTATCTTAGTTGTTATTAATGCATCAATTATGGCTTATGCCATAAGGTTTAATTTTGTTTCTTCAAGGCCTTTTTCTATGCTTTTAGCTCTTGATTGAATTTGTGTGAAAATTGGAACAACTGTTCCGACAAAGCCTGTTAATAAGCCGCCTTCAACCATATTGCTTTTTGGTGAGGGAACATTAAGGCCATAGTTTGTTTGAACGCCGGCCTTGAAGCTGATGTTTTTGTTATTTAGTGTATTATATACATTATTTATTGAGTTAACTTTTAACATTTTTCTTCTTTAGCCTTCTCTTTTTCTTCTCTTTAAAGTGTATGCAAAACACTTTTTGTTTATATTTGTATTATTACCCCAAAACTTTAATTTGTCAACCCCTCTTTATAATTTTTTTATATCCTTGCTAATAAAGGGTTTTGGCGTTTTTAAAATTATGCAAGGGGAATAAAAAATAATAAGTGTTATTTTAACAATTATAAACCTTGCTCAACAAAAGCC
>DVKW01000126.1 GCA_018715855.1 Candidatus Galligastranaerophilus intestinigallinarum | reverse complement strand
GTTAGTTAAAGTTTTACTTTAAAATCTTTTTTTAATGCACTTAAAATGTGCGGCCCGACGTTTGAAATTTTGCATTCTTCAAGGCAAATATTTAGGTTTTTGTTTAAAATTGAAGTTACGATTTTTATTATTTCAACACAGCATTTTGAAAAACAAACCGCTTTTTCGTTGTTTGGAAGTGCATTTAAAAGATATATCAAACTTTCAACGTCATATGGGAATTTTATGTTTATTTCAGAATAATTTTCATATTTTTCTTTAATTTCATCGGAAATTTTACCCATGGAGATTAATATCTTTTTATCTTCACTGCCTTCAATTGCCTTGTTTAAAAGGCTTTTATCATATTCAAAAGTTATTTCTTTGTTATATTCATCAAATTCAAAGCCTTCTTCAGATAAAGCCGCTTCAATTAAAGGGGTCAGATTTGATTTTTCAATTTTTGTTGAATTGTCGGACGGAATTAATTTTGTTGTAAAAATTTTGCCCCTTATGGCATTGTCTAATTTAGTGTTTGAATGTTCGGTTACATAAATTGCACCTTTAAATTTTGAAAAATCATATTCGATATCGCCTGTTCCATACAAACCTTTAAAATTTTTATATTCGAAAAATTTAGGGTAAATATATGCAAGCATCATTGAAAAATTTGTATATATGTTAATGTCTAAATCTTTTGTTTTTTCCAAAAGATTGTAGAGTTCAAAAATATCACCCCCGATAACAAAAATTGACTTGCCTTTTACAATGCTTCTTTCGATTTTTACGTTTTGTCTGTTACCGTAAAATTTGTTTCTTTCATAAATAAGTTCTTCATTTAATTTATATAAAAATGAAGAAAATTCTCTAATTCTTCTTGTTAATTTTTCTGACCTTACGGCGGTTGAATTTGTTAAAGATAAAAGCCTTAATACTTCAAAATATTCGCTTTCATTGGCTTCTTTGTAATTTTGAATTTCTATTAATTTATTTGCGGCTGTTTTTGCCATAAAAATTATTAAATCAAAAAGGCAAATTTTGTTTTCATCTGCCGTGTTATACCAATGGGTTAAAATTTTCTCGCCCCATTTAATAAGCGTGTTTGAAGTTATTCCTTCATCATTTTTAACCGAAAATGTTGTTAAATGTTCATAATTTAGCCCCATTTCACGGCATTTTTTATTATAAAAGGTTTCTGTTTCTTTTTTTAAATTTTCAAGTTTTAAGAAAAATTCCACAAGCAGATTTTTATTAAAGCTTGTATCTGTTATATAAACAGAAAGGGCAGAAATTGCTTCTTTCATAATTTTAAAATTAATTAAATTCAATTCTTTTAATTTAACAATATAATAAGCAATTTGCCTTATTTCATTAATAATAACCGCATCTATGGAAGATAAAACAGGGTTTTCGGAGCATATTCCCAAACTTTTGCATTGGGTTTTATCAAACATATTAAATAAATCGTTCATAATGAAACATTTTATTTTGTTTATAAATAAATTAAATTACCCGAAAGGAGTTGAATTATTGGTAAACATTTTTGGCTTGATTTGACATTTTTTATGAAAGAGTTTATTCTTAAAATATGAAAAATAGACGCTGGTATGATAAAGATCCTGTTTTAAAACTTGCTGTCGATTTAATTGAAAAATCAAGCGACAGCGTTAAAGATTATGTGGCAGATTACATTATTGAAGAAGCCAAAAACTTGGGGCTTACATTAAGCGAAAATAATTTTGATTGCTTTTGGCAAAGATGGCAGGATAACAACCTTAAATATTTTGAAGCCATGGAATATCTTAAAATTATTGATTACGAAACAAAAAAAGAAATTTCCATGGAAATTATCAGATATATAAGAAATTTCAGAGAATAATTCATACAATCATTTGATAAAAAAAATATTTTCACGTTTTAAAATGTTATCACCTATGAAAAAGATTTTATTATACATATTTTTTGCAATTTTTATTCAAATTGTTTCAATTCAATCATCCGAAGCAATCAGAATAGGGCTTAATATAGACGTGAAACAATCTTACTTCGGCACATCAAGTGAAGGGGTTATTTATGATGAAAAAAAGAATAAGCCCATTTTTAAAACAAAAAAAATGCAGCCCTATGCAATTAAAGCCCATGGCAATTCAATTGCAATAAAAATTGATAACAAATTTTATGACCTTGGCACAAACTATATAAAAGTTAAGCCGGCTTCAAAAGATGATTTTGTGGCAACCAAAAACAGATGGTATAGGGGTGAACTTATTATTTATAACTACAACAAAAAATTAACCGTTATAAACAGATTGCCAATTGAACTTTACCTTTTAGGCGTTGTGCCGAGTGAAATGCCTTCAAGTTGGAACAAAGAAGCCCACAAAGCACAAGCAATTGCAGCAAGAAGCTATGCTGTTGCAAACCTTAATAAAAGAGGCTCAAAAGGTTATGATTTGGTTGATACACCGCTTGATCAAGCCTATGGTGGTGCAAGTGCCGAAAACAGAAAAACAAACCAAGCGGTTGTAGATACAAGAGGCGTTGTAATTACATATAAAGGAAAGGTTATTCCCGCATATTACCACGCAAGTTCAGGCGGAAGAACGGTTAATTCCGGTGCTGCTTGGGCATATAATGCGCCATATTTGCATTCTGTTAAAGCGTATGACGATGGCATAAGAAAAAACGGCCATGGTGTAGGCATGAGCCAGCATGGTGCAAACAACCTTGCAAATAAAGGCTATAGCGCCTATGACATTTTAAAATATTTTTATAAAGATATAAGTTTTTCTAAAATTTCAACAAGTGATTAGGCCTTTTAACATTAATTATCAGCCTTTTATATGGCTTAAAAAAGGCATTTTTATTAGTTTACAATGTAAAAAATAGTTAAAACCACTTGTCAATTCTTTCAAAATGGGTATAATAGAACCTGTTATGTGTTTTAGAAAGGTGGACAAAAGATGAACAAAGAAGAATTAGTAAAAGAAATTGCGGAAAAAGCAAAACTTTCACAAAAATCAACAGGTGAAATTGTTGGCGCTGTTTTAGAAACAATTCAAAAAACAGTTTCAAAAGGCAAAAAAGTTACATTAGTTGGTTTCGGTTCTTTTGAAGCTCGCAAACGTGCAGCAAGAACAGGCCGCAACCCTCAAACAGGCAAAGAAATTAAAATTGCCGCAAAAACAGTTCCCGCATTTTCAGCAGGCAAAAAATTTAAAGAACTTGTTAAATAGTTTTTAAATTAACTTTCTTGTTTATTCAAAATACCCTGTCAAATGACAGGGTATTTATTAATTTTTATAAATTTTTTTACATTTGCCTTTTCTTGGAATAACATATAAGATGGCGTTTTTAAAAAAAGGGGAGAAATGTTAAAAAAATTATTTTGTATTGCCATATTAACTTTTATATCTACTCCTGTTTTTGCGGTTATTGCAACAAATAAAGCGGGCGATAGCTGTGTTGATTTTAACAATATGAAAAAACTTTGGTGCACGGTTGATTACAAACATTGGGCAATAAGCTATACAGATGTTATTAATTATGACGAAGTAGATTTTTATATATATTTAGACGAACCCCACAAAAAAATATATAATGAAAATAAAGAAGAAATGGCAGAAGTTGTTTCTTATGATGACAAAGAGATAAAATTTGTTAATAAATACCACACAAACAGAAGAACATACACGGAAAACTACACCCTGGACAGATACACAGGCCGTGCCAAAGGCGAAGGAACAATTCGCCATGATTACGGCAAGTGGGCTTCTTTAACCTATGAAAACAGAGATTTTTATGCTAAAGGGCAATGCGCTGTTGTTGGAGAGATGAAAAAATTTTAAATATTTAGTTTGAGGAATTAAGTTTTTATGGAATTGATGAAAAAATTTTTATCAAGGTTTGATTTTTCAATTCAACCTGTTACAATCCTTCCCCTTTTAACTTTGGTTTTAACCTATCCTGCTATGAAGTGGCTTCCCAATGAATATTGCTATGAAAACCATTTAATTGAAAATTTTCAACTTGTTATTTTAGGGGCAACAATGGCAATTTGCCTGAAAGCAAAGACTGATAAAAAATTTTTTATTTCGCTTTTTTTAGTTTGTATAATTTTATTTTTAAGAGAAATTAATTGCGGAAGAACAATCTTTTTTCCAATTGAAGGCGTTGAAAACGCTTTTTATTCTTGGAAAGATATTCCCTATGGCTATCTTGCACACCCAATATACGGGCTTTTTATGGCAGGCAGCTTTTTATATTTCATTTTAACAAAATCATATAAAGTTTTATTTAACTATATGCTAAATGCAAAATTATCTTTCTGGAATTGGCTGTTTTTATTTTTAGGAATAATTTTAGGCACAATTGGCGAAGAAATTAGCAATATGCAATTGGAAGAAATGACAGAAACTTTATTTTACCTTTCGTTTATGGCATTAATAT
Source organism: Candidatus Galligastranaerophilus intestinigallinarum (assembly GCA_018715855.1). Classification (GTDB taxonomy): domain Bacteria; phylum Cyanobacteriota; class Vampirovibrionia; order Gastranaerophilales; family Gastranaerophilaceae; genus Galligastranaerophilus_A; species Galligastranaerophilus_A intestinigallinarum. The sequence continues at coordinate 4,083 of DVKW01000126.1, read as the reverse complement.
ATTTGCAGGCGCACAACAAAAACTATATTATGCAAACGGAAAACAAAAATGAATGATTGGCTTCAAAGAGAAGAACTGTTAATCGGTAAAGAAAATATTGAAAAATTAAAAAATTCAAAAGTCATTATTTTTGGGCTTGGGGGCGTTGGCGGCAGCGCAATTGAAGCAATTGTAAGAGCGGGAATTAACAATATTGCCCTTGTTGATTGTGACAAAATAAGCGAAACAAACATAAACAGGCAAATTTTTGCAACAACAAAAACAATAGGCAAATTAAAAGTTGAAGCTGCAAAAGAAAGGCTGATAGAAATTAACCCAAACCTAAATATTGAAGTTTATAACCTGTTTTTTAACAAAGAAAATTCAAATGGTTTCGATTTTTCAAAATATGATTATATAATTGATGCAATAGACACCGTTTCAAGCAAAATTGAACTTATTGTGTGTGCTAAAAAAAGCAACACCAAAATAATTTCTTCTATGGGAACAGGAAATAAATTAAACCCAACTGATTTTTTGGTTGCAGACATTTTAAAAACTTCCGTTTGCCCGCTTGCAAGGGTGATGAGGCAAGAATTAAAGAAAAGGGGCATTAAAAATTTAAAGGTTGTTTATTCAAAAGAAACCCCAAAAAAACCAAAACAAGTTTTAATGAACGAACAAAACAAACAAATTCCATCAAGTGTATCTTTTGTTCCGCCAATTGCAGGGCTTATTATGGCAGGTGAAGTTATTAAAGATATTTTAGAAGTTTAATTTTTTTCTAAATTTTTCTATAAAATTAAAAATTGTTTTTCCTTCAAGGCGCGCTTTTTTAAGCCTTCCCCTTTTAATTACGATTGAGTGGAAAATTGCAAGGTTTAACCAGAATAAAATTTGAATTTGCGGCCTGAAAAATACCGTGTCAAAAAGGCCGTGAGCCATTGTGGATATTATAATTAAAAGGGTTGAAAAAACAAGAATTTTATGAACAGGGTGCGCCCCTTTAAAATTCAGGTATTTTATTATTCTATAAATTATGGCTAATAAAAACGCAAAAAATGAAATGAAAGCAAAAATGCCCGATTCAACGGCAATTTCCAACGGAACGGAATATGCACCCAAGGCATCAAAGCCTGTTTTCATATAAAGGCCGTAGATTTCTCTAAAGTTTTTGTTGCCAACGCCTATTCCTAAAAATTTATTGTCTAAAAACATTTGATAGCAAGCTTCATAAACATTCATTCTAAATGAAATTGAAGAATCTTTTCTTAAAGTAAAAATAGATAAAATTCTTTGAGTGATTGAAGGAACAAAAAGAACAATTCCCATTAAAAAGGCAACAAAGCCGAATAACATTAATTTATATTTTGTTTTAATTTGTTTGAAGCTTCCGAATTTCTTTTTTAAAAGAAATAAAACCGCAGCAAACAAAGCAAAAATAAAAGCAAAAAGCCCCAAATATGCGCCCCTGCAACCTGTTGCAAAAATTGCCAAGAAGGTTAAAAGAAAAACAGATGCGCCTGTTAAAATTAATTTTTTATCTTTATTAAAAGCTGCAATTCCAATAAAAGCAAAAATATATGAAATTCCTGTTATTAAATAGCCCGCTAAAAGGTTTGGATTATATGGCAATAAAGTGCCGTAAGCCCTTGAAATAACATGTGTTGGGTCAACAACATTTGATGTATCTTGCCAAGTTGCAATTGCTTCAATATGAGAAACGTTTTGCATAATTGCAATAACGCTTTCAACTCCCATAATTCCCGTTATTAAAAATACAAGGGGAATGATTTTTTTTCTGTTTTCGGATAAAAAATAAACAGAGGCAAAATAAAAAGCAATGTAGACAAATGTTTTTAAAATGCCCTTCAGGCTTAATATAAAATAGCTTGAACCCATAAGGGAAATTATTACAACTAAAAGATAAAAAATTAAAATTTTATTTATAAAAGAAAGCTCTGCCGTTTCGCCCGTTTTAACAATTGCCCTAAAAAAGCACCCAAGGGCAAAAACAATTGCCAGTAAGCCGATAACTCCCGTTGGCATAAAAGTTGTTGAAATTATTGTTGCAATTAAAAGAGTGAACAAAATTTTATCAATATTATTGAAAAACAAGCTGTCTTTTAATATTGAAGCCAATTTTGTTTTTTGAAATCGGGCAAGAAACTGATTAATGAACATCTTGGTTTTTGTTTACCTCGGCATCAAGGTCATTATTTATAACCGTTTCATCTGCTTCTTTTGATAATGTGATATTGGAAACAACACCGTTCAGTTTGTAATCTTTGCCTTCTAAAGTAACGGGCAAGCCTATTTTAATTTTGTTACCGCCAACAACTGCGCCGTCTTTTGTAATTTTTGCATCGTCTTGAACCGTAACCAAAAAGTCGTAGTTAAAGGGGGATGTTAAATCTTCAACAACCTGATATTTTGAGCCGGCAGCAGGAAGCATGATTTTTTTTCTTTCATAGCTTGCAGATTTTATTTTTAATTTTGTATAGGGAACGTTTCTTATTGTAATAAAGGTTTCATCGCCTTCTTTGAAAGGTGAATTTTTGCTTGTTACAACAACGCCTCTAAAATAAACTTCAATATCCACTTTTGTTTCTGCTTCAATTTGTTCGGATGATGTTGTTCTTTTGCCTGTTTTTGTTGCAACAAACACCATAAGTGCCGCCACAATAAGCACAATAACAACTATATCAAACGGCCTTAATTTTTTTAAAAAATTCATAAATTAACTCCTGATAAATTTCTTAGTTCATATTCTATTTCATCAATATTTGTTGTGTGGCAGCCAAAATGCCTTATTACAATGCTTGCAGCCGTGTTGCCTATGATGGCCGCTTCTTTTGCGCTAAAGCCTGCACAAAGCGCCAAAGTGAAAGCTGCAACAACCGTGTCGCCGGCGCCCGTTACATCAAAAACTTCTTTTTTATTAAAAGCGGGAATTTTAACAGGTTCCTTTCCTTTTTCAAAAACCGCCATGCCGTTTTCGCCCCTTGTAATTAAAAGGGTTTTTAAATCTAATTTGTTCATTAATTCAAGCCCTGCTTCATTTAGGGTTTTATCATCTTTAATGAATTTTGAAACAAATTTTTCTGTATCGGGCTGATTTGGGGTGATTGCAGTTACCCCTTTGTATTTTTCCATTTCTTTTTGAATGTCTGCAACAATAATTTTATTAAGCTTTTTAGCTTCTTCAATTGCAGCCGTTATAACATTTTGGGTTAAACACCCCAAGTGGTAATCTGAAAGAATAACACCATCATACATTGGCATTGCTTTTTTAATGTTTTCTATTATTTTTTTCTCAACATCACCCGTTACAGGGGTTTTTGTTTGCCTGTCTATTCTTACAATTTGTTGAGTAACACTTTGAGAACAAGACCCTGAAATTCTTGTTTTTGTGGTTGTTTTTCTTTCTTTATCAACCACCATAAAATCTGTATTGATTTTAGCTTCATTTAGGGCATTTATTAAAACTTTGCCGTAATAATCATCCCCCAAAACACCGATTGCGCCAACTTTTCCCGAGTTTAAAGATGAGATGTTGTTTGCTGCGTTTGAAGCCGTGCCCAGTATGATTTTAGTTTCCGTGTGTTCCAAAATTAAAACGGGCGCTTCTCTTGAAATTCTTTCCGTCTGCCCAAACACCATTTCATCTATTGCAAAATCGCCAATTACAAGAATTTTAGGCTCTTTTAGCTTATTTAAGTTGTCTAATATTTTCTTCTTATCCATTATGCTTAAAATTTTAACACAAAATAAAAAATAAAATTAAACTTGACAATAAAAATTGATTAGATAAGATTATTGAAGGTTGATGAAGAAATCAACCAAAGATAGCAGCTAAATGCTATTTTACCCGTTTGAGGGCATGAATGCTCAGCTGCTTGAAAAGCGTTTAAGCTTTTCAACAAAATAAAGTCTCCCAAGGGAAACGCGGTGAAAATTAAATATGATTAAGGGCATGAATGCTCAGCTGCTTGAAAAGCGTTTAAGCTTTTCAACAAAATAAAGTCTCCCAAGGGAGACGCGGTGAAAATTAAATATGATTGAGGGCGTTTAGCTCAGCTGGTAGAGCGTCTCCCTTACAAG
>DVKW01000125.1 GCA_018715855.1 Candidatus Galligastranaerophilus intestinigallinarum | reverse complement strand
GCAAAATATCTTTTAAAACAAATAAAAAAAGAAAACCCGAAAATAAAAACCGTTCTTGTTGGCTGCATGGCGCAAGCCTCTAATACAAAAATTGAAAATGCAGATTTAATTTTAGGCAACACTGAAAAGCTTGAAATAGAAAAATATATTGAAAAACTTTTTGAAAATGGCGAAAACCTTTTTGTTAAAGACATTTTTAAAGTTAGGGAATATAAAAATAAAACATTAATTAATTCAAAATCAACAAGGCCAAATGTTAAAATTCAAGACGGCTGCAACAACAGGTGTGCATATTGCCTTATTCCTTATGCAAGGGGAAATTCAAGGTCAAATAGCATAGAAAATATAATTGAACAAATAAATTTACACATTAAAAACAACAAAAAAGAAATTGTTTTAACGGGCATCCACATTGGGCAATGGGGGCTTGATTTGGGGCTAAAATTTGTTGATTTATTAAAAGAAGTTGAAAAAACGGAAATTAAAAGATACCGCCTTGGTTCTTTATATGTAAATGAAATTGATGATGAACTTTTTGATTTTCTAAAAAATTCAAAAAAATTCTGCCCGCATTTTCACCTTTCCTTGCAAAGTTTGTGCGACAAAACTTTGAAAAATATGAACAGAAACTATACAAAAAATGAAGCACTGATTAAAATAAAAAAAATTAAAGAAAATTTCAACCTGCCATTTATCGGTTGCGACATTATAACGGGCTTTCCAAATGAAACGGATGATGATTTCATTGAAACAAAAAATGCCCTTATTGAAGCAAAACCAAGCTATATTCATTCCTTCCCCTATTCAATAAGAAAAGGAACAAAAGCTTCTTTAATGGATGGGCAAGTTTTAGAACATATTAAAAAAGAAAGAACAAAAGAATTAATTGAACTTTGCACCAAACTCCATAAAGAATTTTTAGATTTAAACAAAAACGAAACAAAAGAAATTTTATATGAAAGAAAATCTAAAGAAGGCTATTATACAGGGGTTAGCGAAAATTACATAAAGGTTCATAAATTTTCTGATGTAAATCTTCAAAATACAATTGAAAAAGTTAATTTATCTGAATTTAGCGAATTGTATTAAATTGTTCAAAAAATAAATTCAAGAGTTTTATAAAATTAACCATGAAAGTTAATTCAATAAATTCTTATAATAACATTTCTTTTCAAAGAGCATTTAGCACAAAAGAAAAAGAAAAATATTCAAAAGCAATGAAAGATGCAAGAGAGCAATTAGGGCTTGAAGAAACATCCGTTATTGTTTTCGGGTTTAATTCGCCTTCAGGCAAAGGTGAAAACTACGGCCTTTCTTCAATGAATTCAAGGGCTTTTTTACCTTTCATTAACTTTGTAAAAGAAAATTCTTCTGTTTCAAAAATACAAGCAGGGCCTGAAAGCAATTTGGATTACTATTCAAACGGCAAAACCTATATGCCCGTAACATCACCCTATTCAGGCACAACTTTTACTCTTGGCATTCAAACAATTGCGCTTGAAAAATTAACGGAAGAAAAATACGGCAGCTTGTTGGATGAAAATTTTATAAAATCGCTTGATGAAAATTACCCCAAATCAAAAGATATAAGAGAATATAAAACAGATTATGATTATGCGCTTGGCGACAATAAAAACGGGGCTGTTTTTCAGGGTTTAAGAAAAGCTTATCAAAATTTTCAAGAAAAAATACAAAGAAATGACCCATCGATAAAAGGGCTTCAGATAGAATTTGAGGCTTTCAAAAAGAATATTCCTTTAGAAATTAAAAAAGAAGCATATTTTGATGCAATTGCAGACGAATATCACCAAATGGGCAAATGTGGTTCCGATTGGAAAAATTGGAACTTTACGGATAAATTTTTATTTTCCGATAAAGTATCTGAAAATGAAAGGCAAAAAAGGCTTGATAAATTAAGCGGCAGTGCCGAATTTTACCTTTTTTCACAATTTTTGGCACAAAAACAACACAGTGAAACAAAAAAAGAATTAAATGAAAAAGGAATAAAGCTTTTTGGCGACTGCCTTGTTTGCTTTTCACCAAAAGAAGTTTGGGCAAACCCTTCTTGCTTTTTAGAAAATTATTACACAGGGGGAATTGACCCGTTTTGCCCCGAAACAAACAATATACAGCCTTGGGGTTCACCTGCTTTGGATTATTCAAAACTTTTAATTGATGAAAACAAAGGTGTTGAAAAAGAAAACTTGGGCGCAACAGGAAAGCTTTTATATCAAAAATTCAAAACATTCATGCAAAACTATGACGGCGTTAGGATGGATGCTTTTTGGCAATACGTAACACCTTTTATTTACAATGATGACCTTGAAGGGGTTAATGTTAAAGGTGTTGATAATAAAATTTTAGATATTATGAATATTGCATCAAATGATGCAACAGGAAAAAAACCAAATCCAAATTCTTTTGTTTTGGAATTAATCGGCTTTAACACGGAAAGAGGCAAAGAGCTTACAAAAAATATATACCCCCACGTGTATTCAACAGCATATGCCGAATTTAATGAAAACCCGAGAGAATTAATTCAAAACCAAGGATACAAAGACGGAAAATTCATAATCGGTGCAACTTCACACGATAACGATTCTTTGGTCAATATGTCAAGAAACAAAGAAAGAAGGCAAGCCCACATTCCGATTCTTGCAACAACGTTAAATAAAGCATTATGTGCAATCGGCTATAACGTAAAAGAATATAAAGAGCAAACGGAAACTTCAAAAAAAGAGGAAGATTTCAGAACGGCAAAAATTGCAGAAATTTTCACCACAAAAAAACAATATTTCACTCTGCCCGATTTCTTTGGAATGGAAGAAAGAATAAACATTTCAGGCAAATCCGACAAAAACAACTGGACGGTTAAAGCCCCGATTGATTATGAAAGGTTTTATTACACGCAGCTTTCAAAAGGCTATGGAATAAATTTCCCGAAAGCATACCAATTGGCACTTATTTCAAAAGGGGTAAACAAAGGCGAAACGCTTAATTTACTGTCGGAAGCTGCCGATATTTTACGTTCTGACGGCCCAATGACAACAAAAGAAGCAGATGAACTTTTTGGTTAATATTAATTTTTTGTTACAAAAGTATATATTTAATATATAAAATGTCAATTATTTTTATCTCAAATACTTTATATAAGTACGAGAGATATTAAAAAGGGCTAAAGAGATGACAGTTGCAGAAGATAAAATTTTAAATTCAGAAAACTTTTTCATAACAGATACAATTACGGCTGAATATAAAAATGCAAAACAAGCTTTGTTGCTTGCATCAATGCCCCCTAAGAAAAAAGTTTACAAAAGCATGAATAAAATGCTTCAAGAATGCTTTTTTGTTGGTTCACTTAAATACGGAAACAACTTTATAGCATAAAAAGAATTATTAATAAGAATAATGGAGGAAAAAAGGAGAAAAATATTCTCCTTTTTTATTGCCTTGAAAATTACGATTTTATAGTATTTTTGAAGGAAAAGAAGGTTATAAGGTTTCATTTTTTAAAATAAAAAAGTATAATAAAATTGAAACGTAAATTTTTATTAACAATTAATAAAAAACAAGCATTTTTTATCTTGATGGTACTTATAATAACTGAAGGTTAACTAAGCACACACTTGAAAGGGTTTTTAATGTCACCTCTAAATTTCAAGAATTTAAAATTTGTAAAACAGCTTAAAAACATTGCACCAAAATTAAAATGGGTGATGTTTAAAAATATACAAGATTATAAAATTAACAAAGAATATATTGATTATCTCATCCCTGAAGAAAACAAAGGCATTGAATATGACAATATAAGGCTTGAAAATATGGTTCGAGAAAGCCTTATTAAAGAATTCGGGCCTGAGATTAAAAAATCAAAATCATATGAAATGCTCGTGGATGCCGTTGTTCACAACTTAAAGAAAAAACAGCTTGAAGCATTTGATGACATTGATGAAGAACTTGGTTTATAATTTTAAGGGTGCTAAACAAAGCGCCCTTTAAAGTTTAAAAAAGAGAGGGTTTATGGCAATAGAAGAAGTTAAAAAATATTTTAGCCGATTTAATATGGAAGATAAAATTAAAGAGCTTGAAAATTCAAGCGCAACGGTTGAATTGGCTGCATTAGCGCTTAATGTTGAACCGGATAGAATTGCAAAAACCTTATCTTTTATGGTTGGCGATAAGCCCATTTTAATTGTTACATCAGGAAATTCAAAAATAGACAATTCAAAATATAAAGCCGCTTTCCACAAAAAAGCCAAAATGATGACCCCTGAAGAAGTTTTTAATATTACAGGCCACAAAATTGGCGGTGTTTGCCCTTTTGCCCTAAAAGAAAGGGTGGAAGTTTACCTTGATAATTCTCTTAAAAAATATGAAACTGTATACCCTGCGGCAGGCAGCTCAAACAGCGCAATAGAACTTACAATAGAAGAATTGGAAAAATTTGCAAACCCTATTTTGTGGGTTGATGTTTGCAAGTAGCGTTTAAGAAAGTTTTCAGGTTGTCTAAAAACCTTTTTATTTTCCAAGCTCTATAAATTTTTAAAATATCATCGGGGATTAAATTAAAAACATCTTCATATTCTTTTAAAAGTTCATATCTTGTTTCACTATCTGCATTTTTATATAAAAAATCGAATGAAATAAGGCTTCTTTCTTTAATTAAAGGAAGAAAAAAGGCTTCATCTTCTTTATTTCTTATAAAATCAAGAATTTTTTTATAAAGTTTAATTTCAAAATAATCTTCATAAGATATTTTTCTTCTTGAAATTGAACCTTGCCTAATGTTGCAATGATATTTTGTATTATCAACGTATGAAATTTTTTTGGCTAAATAAGCAGATAAAAAGGCGGGGTAAATATCTTCGCCTCTTGTTTTATCAAATTTTATGTTGTTTTTTATTAAAAATTCTTTTCTTATAACTTTTGCCCAAGGGGCTGTTCTTTGAACAAAAACTATTTCTTTTAAATTGGTTGGGTTTAAAAGGTGAGTTTTTGAAAATCTTCCTTTGTGGTTTTCAATTTTTAGAGAAACGCAAATGTCGGAATTTTCTTCTTCCATTTTTTTTACCATAGAGGAAAAGTAATTTTTTTCAACCCAGTCATCGTTATCAACAAAACCTATATATTTGCCCCTTGCAAATAAAATTCCTTTGTTTCTGGATTCTCCCGTGCCTAAATTTTCTTCATTGTTAATTAAAACAATTTGCTTATTTTTGGCATAGCTTTTTAAAATGTTTATCGTGTCATCATCTGATGCATCGTTTACAACAATAATTTCAAAATCTTTTATATCTTGATTTAAAATAGAATTTAAACATTTTTCTATATAATTTTGCGCATTATAAACAGGAACAATAATGCTTATTATAGGGTTTTTCATTTCTTTTTAAATGCCTTATATACTTTATATGCCAGTTTAGATAAAAATTTATTTTGGTTCAAAACTTTATATTGAAGGTTATCTATATAAATTTTTGAACTTAAAATATCTGAAAGACTTCCCGATAAAAAGCCGAATTTTTGAGCAAACAAAGAAAAAATAACACCGATATTAAGGGTTGTTTCTTTGTTTAAATTAAAGTTATCGGGAATTTTTTCAATCAATTCTTTTTTTAGCCAAATTGCAGGCAAAATTGTATTTAAAAATTGAACATTATATGGCGCTATAAATTTTATTAAATTTAAAAACGTTTTCAATTCTTTTATGTTAATAATACAAGGTGCAATTTCAAACCCTTTATATGTATATGGAATTGGGGTTAGGGTGGCGATATTTTTATTTTTTATAAAAACATTAATTAAGTTTGACAGAAAAATTCTGTTATTAAAAGTGCAATTTAAAATGTGCCTTGTATAGTTTATTTTTTCTATATTAGAAAACTTAGATAAAACTTTTTTATCGGGTGCAAAAACAAAAATGTAGTCATAATTCAAGCTTTCTTTTTTGAAATTTTGAATATCTGTTATTTGAATTTTTGCATCTTTTAAAATTTCATTTTTATTTGATGAATTAAACCCTTTAATATCAACAACCCCATGCATATTTTTTATATAGGGTAAAATTGCACCATTTATTGTTTCATCGGATAAATCAAAAAATGCGGCAATTTTTGGGCTGTAAAAATTTTCTCTTAATTCGTTTGATAAAATAAAATTAAGGTGAAGATATTCTTTAATTTCATCCATTGAATAAATTTTTAAAATATCAGGCAAAATTAAATTAATATCATAGTTTGTGTTATTTTTTATAAATTCAAAAAGTTTATATGTTTCATCTGTTTGGCCTTCTTTAAGGGCTAAATCATACCTTTTTGCAAAAATTGTTTTTTTAATAACGGGGCACCTGAATTTTTCCACTGCTAAAAAGCTTAAATATTGATGATAATTTTCAACGCCGTAATTTAAAATGTCATCATCGACAAAAACGCCCCACTTAAAGCCTTTATTTTGAAAATATTCGGTAAAATTAATTTCTAAGTGCTTAATTGCTTCTTTTTTGTTTTTTATTTTTCTTAAATTTTCAAAATAGAGCCTAAATATTGGGTTTAAAAATAAATTTTTTCTTACAACAAAAAAATAAGATTGAATATGTTCTTTAAT
>DVKW01000007.1 GCA_018715855.1 Candidatus Galligastranaerophilus intestinigallinarum | reverse complement strand
TGTTGATGAAGTGGGCGTGGATGCAACAAGATATTGGATGTTGATGCGCTCAATTGATACAACGCTTGATTTTGATGTTGAACTTGCAAAAACAAAGAGTGACCAAAACCCCGTTTTCTATGCTCAATATGCCCATGCAAGGTGCTCATCAATTTTAAGAAAAGCGGTTGAAGAAAAAATTGATATTGAAACCAAAGAAAAATCGCCTGCTTTTATGGAAAAAGAAGAATTGGACGAACTGTTAAAAACTCATAAAATTTCAAAACTTTATGAAAACGATGAAAAAGCAGACAGTGCCACCAAAAAATTAATTTTGAAACTTGAAGAATTTAAAGCTGCAATCGAAGCTGCTTCAAGGTTAAGAGCACCTTATATGATATGCAAATATATTCAAGAATTGGCTTATGACCTTCACCATTTCTACAATTTTGCAAGAGTTTTAACGGATGATGTTGAACTTAGCAAAATGAGGCTTTTAATTATCTATGCAGTTAAAGTTATCTTGGCTCAAGCCTTCAATTTAATTAGAATTGAAGCACCCGATAGAATGTAGTTTTAATTTGGCAAATTTAAAATAAAAACTTGATTTTAAATTTTTTCTATGGTAATTTTAATTACGGTAATTGAACCGAAGCGCAGTTTGAGAGTTTAGAGAGAATTCAAACTTGATAATTGAATAAGTTTATGATAATTTAAAACTGTTAAATGGGCTGTTAGCTCAGGTAGGACTCCGTTTTAAAAGTTGCCTAAATGGCAAGTTTTTAAATGGAGCAGGCGAATGGAAAACCGAAGGTTTGACTGAGCCGTATATCAAAAAATGCGCTCGGTAGAAACCAAGCTTGATAATTAAATAAGTTTATGATAATTTAAATGTGATGTGCGGGCTATTAGCTCAGGTGGCTAGAGCGCACCCCTGATAAGGGTGAGGTCCTTGGTTCGAGTCCAAGATGGCCCACCATTTAAAAGATAAGAGGCAAAGTTATATGCCTCTTTTTTAATGCCTAAAAACAGGACCTCACCCAAAGGGTGAGATTATTGCTGTATTTTAATGTCAGATTTGAATATATGCTATTAACTGTCGGTTGGGCATACCTGCCCAACAATACTAAATTATAACCGTCGGAAGTTGTGTGATGTCAATTTTTTAATAGGTCGGAACTGGACTTTATTAGGGCTTTAATTCACAAAGAATACCTAGAAACCAGCTTATTATCCAAAAAAATCAAAGAATTTTAGTAATCCAGTTAAAGTCCTATTAATTGTTGGGCTATAAGCCCAACCTACAAACTCCCCCGATTCTTTTTCTCGTATTATACAGGAAACAAAATCCGTTTTAAAGTTATTGCGCGCTTGAGCAGAATGTCTTTATCCCCTGTCAAGCAGGGTATTAACGGAATCATAGATTTTTTGAAAAGTTTGATTAGGCGCAAGCTTCGGACATCTTCGCATTGTATTTCCTTTTGTATATGAGCTTAAAACATCTGTCAGTTCCGCAAGCGGCTTAATTATATTTTTGGCAAGCGTTCTCATAAGCAGAATCCCCAAAGCCCAGGTCATAATTGCAAGGAAGGTTATAACCCACGCGGCAGCCGAGCTCAGCCTTTTTGCACTTAATGCCGCGTCTTTCATAGCAAGCCTGTTAAGACGCGAAAGTTCAATTATATTATCTACGGTAATTTCTTTATACTCAGCATTCTTAAATCCCTTTTTGTAGTTCTTTTCAATTTTTTTAATAGCCTCTGCTTCGCCTTTTTCGGTAATATTTGCCTCTCCGTCTCTAAGTGCCTGTTCAAAAAGCTTTATATCTTTTTTGATAGTAAGCGCGGACATCATTTGCTCGGTTATATAAAGAGAGCGTGTATTATGTTCGTTTATTTGTTCAATTGCAGGCGCCAGCCTAAAAAACCCTCTAATCCCTGCTATAGCCAGAATTGTTGAAAAAATTAATATCAAAATAAAAGAAGAGTAAAAAGATTTTGAAAAGTTCATTATTTATTCTCCTCAATCATTTTTGCAATAGCATCCTCCGTGCATACAAGAAGAAGCTTATCTTTTGTATCCAAAATTTCGTTTGGAAAAGGTCTTGTAAGTTTGTTTCCTTTTTTGATTGCAGCGACAATAATTCCGTATTTGTTCGGAAGAGCCAGTTCTATTAAATTTTTACCTTCCATAAACGGCTGCACGTTAATTTCCAAAAGCTGAATATTTTCAGAGGTTTCATCGTTGATAATATTCTGGAAAAGAATTTTATACGCAAACTTTTTTCCGTACTCCGCATCCGGATTGATAACGTTCTTTGCGCCGACTGCCTTAAGAATTCTCTCGTGAATTTTATCAGTCGCCCGTGCAATAATATTTTCACACCCCATTTGTTTCAGAATGGCAGTAGTTAAAATAGAAGGTTCTCTTGCTCCGATTGCACAAATAACAACATCTCTCTCCTTCGGACAAAGCCTTGCCATAGCAGTTTCGTCAGTCGCATCAAGACAAATTGCATCGTCTAAAAAACTGGCAGCTTCTTCTACAAGTTCCTTATCAGAATCAGCCGCAATAACTTCTGCCCCTTTTTCGGATAAAGTTCTTGCAAGCGACATTCCAAATTGTCCCAAACCTATTATTAACACTTGTGTAGACATTATTTTATCTCCTATGTTAGCGAAATTTTTGCATCAGGATAACCGATTCGTGAATCCGTTATTCTTGTATTCAAATAGCAAACAAGTGTTGCAGGAGCTACCCTTCCCAGAAACATCGTTGCTATTATAATAATTTTTCCGACACCGTCAAGAGCGGTTGTTGCGCCCATTGTAAGCCCTACGGTACCCAGCGCGGATACCGCTTCAAAAATAAGTTTCAGAGGATTTGCGCTCTGGGTAGTCAAAAGCATAAGTATTGAAATACCAAGTATAAAAAAGTATGCTGCAGTAAGTGTAACGGCTTTTTGTATTGTATCAATCCTTATTGCCCTGTTTCTTATGATATTATCCTTTCCTCTTATCGTATTCCAGAAGGTCAGGAAAAATATTCCGACAGTTGTGGTCTTAAGCCCGCCCGCCGTACTTCCGGGAGAGCCGCCCGCAATCATCAGCCCGACCATAAGAAGAAATGTTCCCATATTGATATTACTTAAATCTACGGAATTAAATCCTGCTGTCCTTGCAGTTACTGATTGAAACCACGCATTATTTATTTTATCCGCAATGGTCATTCCGCTCAAAACACCGTTGTATTCGGATATAAAGAAGAAAAGGGTTCCGAAAAACAACAGGGCGCATGTTACAGTAAGAACAATTACCGAAACCGGCGGAAGCTTCTTTCTCTTAAACAAATTCATCAATGTAACGCAAATTGCCGGAGAGATTCCGCCTAAAATTATCAGAAATGATATTGTATAAGTTATAATTGGATAATGATTATAACTTACAAGATTATCCCCCGTAAAAAAGAATCCTGCATTACAAAAAGCAGAAACTGCAGAAAAGATTCCGTACTTTAGCCCTGTTAGAACGTTATGTTCAATAAAAGAAAATGCGCCCGTCAGAATAACCGCTCCGATTAGTTCCACAAGGAAAGTATATTTAAAAATCAAAATAAGCGAGTTTTTAATATCCTCCTTGCTTTCCGCCTCAAAAATATACCGCGCGCTTCTCTCGTGCGTAAGCGACATTCTTTTGCCCAGAAGAATAAATACAATCGAGCTTATACTCATTATACCGAGTCCGCCTACCTGAATAAGCAGCATAACAATGAACTGCCCTAAGCCCGTAAATTTACTCCCGAAATCCACTACAGAAAGTCCGGTTACGCATACTGCACTCACGGCAGTAAAAAGAGCATCAATAAAGTTCACCCCATGAGGCGATGAAAAGGGAAGATATAATAAAATCCCGCCTGCCAGACACAATAAAAAGAAGGTTACAGGTAAAATTCTTTCAGGATATTTCAGGATAAAGTCAAACTGTTCGTTTGATTTATTCAAAAAAAGTATTTTATTCCTTTCGCTCACAACAATTCCTCTTTAAGAAAAGTATAACATAAAATGAAAGATTACAAATATTGAGCCTGTTTTATTGTAATTTCACGACCGGTTTTATTTGTACGGATACTTTGATTATTTTGGCTTAGCCCGCTCTGCGAGGGCGTTTTCAGGTCGGAAAATTAAGTTTGCCAAAAAAATCAAACTGCCGAAATGGACTTTTTTCGGACTGTACGGATAGTTTGATTTTTTCTTAATATAGCTGAATTACGCACCGATTTTAAGGTGTACGGATAGTTTGATTATTTTGGTATAGTCCAGTTGTGCAAGGTGTAAAGAAACAGTACAGTATAGAAAAGGGGAATCTGCCTTAAAGTCACTGTTGGTAGACAATTTTAAATAAATTTAGGGTTTCAGAAAAGTCCAAAATGTCTAATTACTGTCCTTTATATGTCTAAAAATACCGAAAAAATTTAATTGATATTCCCCAAAGGGTTATTTCCGTAAGAGAATAGATAAGGACAGTGATAAGACATTTGTTGTTAAAAATTTAACAGAAGTTCCAGAAAAAATTTTTTCTGGAACTTAATGGAATCTTAACGGAACTTTTTGCGGAACTAATTATAATTTTTTTGCGTATAATATATTTATGGAAATAAAAGATATAATAAAATGCGAGAATGATAATATATTACCTATTCAATCAAAAATGATTGCGAATTTATTATTGTCGGGCTCTCCTTATCAAATATATCAGTACAAAGATGTATCAAATGATATCTATAATAAGTATAATGCTTATATTCGCTATCACATGCGTTTTGATAAAAATATAAATATTAAAAATAATGTTGCCCCGAAAGATGTAGGATACTATGCTGGAGAGCTTTCTTGGCTTTGTGTAAAACTAGAACTTCCGTTGATTTCTGTAAAAATCAATTCTGTAAACGATATGCCAAATGAAGGTTTTTTTGTTTTTCCTCAGTGTCAAGAAATGCAAAAACAAGGAATACTAAATAAAGATATTGTAAAACAAATAAAATCTGAAGTTACAGAAGCTCTTGAAGATGGATTATATGACAAATTAATTGATTATTTAAATGGCGTATCTAGCACCAATGATATGATTGAGCAAAATTCAAAATTGGTTAATATATCTAAAGTTGATAGTAATGCTACATTAATAAAATCAAGTGCAAATATGACAGAACAAAAAAGCAATAAAGAAGATTATAATGAAGTAGAATTTTTAGAAGGTCAAACAAAAGAAAGAACCATCCTACAAAGAAAAAGAAATCAAGAAATAGTAAAATTAGCAAAACAAAGAGATAATCATACTTGTAGAGTTTGCGGTTTTTCATATCAAAAGAAAATAGTTGAAGCTCATCATTTAATTCCAATATCAAATAAAAGCAACGAGTATGAAATTAAAATAGAAAATTTAATAACCCTATGCCCTACTTGTCATTCATTGGCTCATCATTTGTTAAATGAAAATGAAATTTATGTCGACAAACTTTCATTAATACCAAAATTAAAAGAAATTATAAACTCAAAATAATTTTGTAAAATTCTCAAACCGTGTGTTAATTTTTCTCAAGCCAACTGTTAATTTACAATTGCGATACCGCATAAACTGGCAAAGCCCATTTAGGGTTCGAGCATAAAGATGGCAACCATTTAAATAAAGAGGCTAAAATTAAAAGCCTCTTTTTTAATGCCTAAATAACCCCTTTTTTTGCAGGGTGAAAATTTTCCGATTTTTATTTTTAAGGTTGTTTTTTGTTAATTTTTTCTAAAATTGATAATATTCAATATAGGCGACTTTATTTTTGAGCTCTTCTTTAGAGATAATGTAAGATATTCCAGTGTTTCCCGGCTCTGCAATTCTTACTGTTTCATCATCCACGCTTACTATGCTGAAAACGTGCATGCCAAAACCTGTAAGCTTT
>DVKW01000124.1 GCA_018715855.1 Candidatus Galligastranaerophilus intestinigallinarum | reverse complement strand
GAGGTTTTACACTGGCAGAAGTTTTAATAACTTTAGCTATTATTGGCGTTGTTGCCGCAATTTCAATACCAAGTGTTATAAGTAACTCTCAACAGCAAGAATTTAAAACAGGATTAAGAAAAGCAGTTTCTGTGCTTAATTCAGCCATTACAATGAATATGGCAATAGATGGCGAAAGCCCATATGATAATGCGAATTTATTTGGGTATTTACAAAAACATATGAGTGTTATGCGCAGTACATATAATATTAATTTTGACTTTGCTACCAAGCCATCTACTAGCGGAAATTATTATAATTCCGCCTTCTATACAACAGATGGCATGCGTTTTGAAATGTCTGAAGGGCTCGCTACCGGCATGAGCCCGCATTATTTATATGAAAATCCAAATGTCAAACTCTGTGAAGATGCGCTAAATACTTATATACATAAAAATGATGGTTTAAATTGCGGTGGTTGCGGAAGCTATGGTCTAAACAACAATACTGACGGCACAACAAAACCACCCTGTCTAATTTTGGTTGATGTTAACGGAGATAGAAAACCAAACCCTGCAAATATTAATTGTAAATACGATAACCGTTTTAATTGTGCAAATCAAAACCAATATAAATTTTCAGATGCTGAAGGAACAAAACTGACTGATTTATTTTCAATTATGATAACCGACAAACAAGCAATTCCATATGGCGTAGCAGCGCAAAGGGCAATGTACCAAGCGCAGGCTAAGAAATAATTTTAATTATCTTTTCATTTGCCCCTTAATGTAAGGGGCTTTTTTTATTCTTTTTTGCCCATAAAAATGCGCCATAATGTTATTATGCTAAAATAAAATGGCAAACAAAGGAAATTAAAATGTTTAGAGAAATGAGAAGAATTAAGCAACAGCTAAATAAAGCCGAATGCCTTGAAATTTTAAAAACAGAAAAAAGAGGCGTTCTTTCCCTCATTGGCGATTTTGGCTACCCATACGGCGTTCCAATTAATTTTTATTTATCGGAAGATAACAAAATTTATTTCCACGGCGCAAAACAGGGGCATAAAATTGATTCTGTTAAAAAAGATAATAAAGCTTGTTTCACGGTTTATAATAAAGGCTGTCAAAGCAGTATAAAACCGGGGTTAGATGTTAAAAGCGTTATCATTTTCGGTAAAATAAAAATATTGGAAGATAAAAACAAAACGGTTGAAATTTGCCGCAAACTTGCATATAGGTTTCCTTTTGCAGATAAAAATTATATAGAAGATGAAATTAAAAACTTTTCAAAGTTTGTTTGCGTTCTTGAATTAATTCCTGAATGTATAACGGGTAAAATTATAAATGAAAGTTAATAAAAGGGGTATATTTTGAACTATTGTTATAAATGCGGTGAAAAGCTTATTTTAAAAGAAAATTTTAATTGCAATGTATATGAAGGGCTTGTTCCTTATTGTGAAAATTGCAAAGAATTCCGCTTTCCTTTTTTTAATGTTGCCGTCAGCATGGTTATTTTTAACAAAGATTATTCAAAAACGCTTTTAATTAAGCAATATGGCAGAGATTTTAACATTCTTGTTGCAGGGTACGTTGAAAAAAAAGAAACCCTTGAAGAAGCCCTTAAAAGAGAAATAAAAGAAGAAGTTGGGCTTAAGGTTTCAAAAATTTTCTTTAATGCAAGCAGATATTATGAAAAATCTAACAGTTTAATTTGCAATTTTATTGTTTCTGTTGAAGATGAAAATTTTAAATTAAACCCAGAAGTGGATTTTGCAAAATGGTATTTTTTAGATGAAGCAAAAGAAGCAATTTTAAAAAACGGGCTTGCGGAAGCTTTCTTTTTAGCTTCTTTAGAAAAAATTGAACAAAAAAATAGCCCCCTCTTTGTTTAGAAGGGGCTATTTTTAAAATTATGTTTTAATTTAATGCTTTTTTAACTTCTTTTTTGTAAATTTCAACGTTTGGCTGCAAAACTTCAGGCATTGCAACATCCATTGAAGTTACATCATTTTCTTTTCTTCTTAAAATGTTACCTGTATATAAAGTTTCAAAATGTTTTAATTCAATTAATTGAGCCAAAGTTTTAAGGTCAAAACCGTTAATTTCAACAATTGAAACAGGGTGCATATTTGAATATGCGTTAATAACACCAACTAAAACAGCATTTGTTGTTTTGTCTTCTGTTTTTGCATAAACAAAAGTAAAGAATGAATCTTTATTATTAACATCTAAATCTGCTTCTGCGTTGTAGTGAAGATACCCGGGGCCAACGTTTGTGTCTGTTGAAATTCTTGCTTTTAGAGATTCATTTTTAAGTTGTTTTTCCCATAATGTTGTTCCCATAAAAGCATCGCCAAAATATTCAACAAAATGTTTAGTGTTGCCGTTTAATCTTGAATCAACATTAAATGCTGCCATTTGAAGTGCAGGGTTTTTATTAATGTCTTCATTCAAATAAATCTGTTGTGCTTCTAAAGATGAATTTAAAAGCCCAATAACATCTTCTTTTGTATAATTTGCCCAAAATAAAGTAAATAATGTTGCATCATCAAAAATAGAAAATCTGCCGCCAACATCATCATGAACATATCCTGAGCCCATCAAATCGCCCTTATCAACAAGTCTTCTTAATGCGCTTTTTTCGCTTGAAGCATCCGTCATTGCAACAAATCTGTCTGAAACATCTTCTTTATTTAAATGTTTTTGCATTAGGGCTTTTGCAGCATTATATGCCGTTGTTGTTTCAAGTGTTCCGCCTGATTTTGAAACAACCAAAAATAATGTTTTATCTAAGTTTAATCTTTTTGCAAATCTTTCAAAACTAACAGGGTCAACTGATGAATAAAAATGAATGTTATCATCAACGCCAAGCATTTTTACCATAGATTCGGTTGTGTGCCTTGAACCGCCTATGCCTAAAATTGCAAGGTCAGAAAACCCGCCTTTTTTTGCTTTTTCATATAAAGCATACAAAGTATCGATATTTTTAATTTGGTTTTCTTGCAAAACACCAATCCAATTTAAAAATTGGCCGCTTTTGCCTTTTCTTGCTTTAATTTCTTCAACTGCTTCTTTTCCTAAAACTTTGTAATCATCAAAATTAACGCTACTATTAAATTTAACGCTAAGGTTCATTTTGGTTAATGTTTCCATTTTTCCCCCTTTACTAATTTTTATCAAATATATTTTACCATTAATATAAATTTTTATTAATCAGGTTTTTTGAAAAGAAAATTATTCAAGTTATAATAAACTTATGGGTGATGAAGACAAGCAATTTGAAGCTTCCCAACAAAAGTTGAGAAAAGCAAGAAAAGAAGGGCAAGTTGTTAAATCTAAAGATTTTTCAACGGCTATTTCATTAATTGTCATGTTTATGGTGATTTATGCCTTAGGTCCTTTTATTTGGCAGCAAATTGCAGGGCTTTTTTCAAATCTTTATGAACAAATTCCAAATGCAAGGTTTGAAGAAATTGGCATCAGATATTTACTGTTTGTCACTTTAATTCCAACTTTGCTTATCATTGTGCCTATCATCTGCCTTTCTGCTTTAGTTTCCATTATAGGCGATTTAATTCAAGTAGGGCCTTTATTTACCATGACGCCTTTAATGCCAAAGCCTGATAAATTAAACCCAACCAAATATTTTAAAAATTTAATG
>DVKW01000123.1 GCA_018715855.1 Candidatus Galligastranaerophilus intestinigallinarum | reverse complement strand
GATAGCATACATTTTATATTGTCCTTTCTGTTAAGGGACCGTAGCATTTTGCATTTAGACACGGTCAGCCTCTCTTACGATTTATAACTATAAAATGAACAAAAGCTACTGTCAACCGATTTTATAGTTTTTGTTAAAAAAGATATTTTGAAAGCGCCGTTTTATCAAAAAATTCAATTTCTTCTTTGTTGTGAATGAATAAAAGGCAAGTTATAACGGATTTAAACATTGAAAACTCGGGATATGAGAATTTTCTTCTTAATTCATCCATATTATCTGCCAAAAATTCCGTTATAAGAGTTTTATTTTTCAAAGTCAAAGATGTAAAGAAATCAAGCCCTTCTTTTGTCTCAATACCTTCAAAATAAACAATATCGGGCGATTGAAATTCAATATATCTCATGGCTTTATCTAAATTAAACCCGACAGATTCGTTCAATTCAGATTGAATAACATTTTTTAATTTATATTTTGCAATGCTCTCTAAGGTCATAGCTGTTTTATTTTTGGGTGTTAATTCATCTAAAATTGAATAAACAAGGTGAGTTTTACCGGATAGTGAACTTCCGCAAACAAGAACAACCCCCGGCGTTAAAAGCGCATTTTTTAATTTTGAAATAGTATCTTCATTTTTAATTAATTCTTCCAATTTTTTTGGCGGATGGTAAATTTTTAATAAAATTCTCTCGCCTGAAATTGTGGGGTAAGCAGAAATGCTTGCAGTTAAGCTTATATTATCCACATTAAAGGTTAATTTTCCAAGCTGCGGAATTTCAGATATTGTAGGATCCAACGCACACAATGATTTCAGCATTTGAATAAAAGGGCTTATTAAAAGCGAAGGAATTGCCCCTGTTGAATATGCTTCATCTTGTTTTTTAAAATAAACAGTTAAAGAATCTGTCAAATGTTCAAAATACAGTTCATGGATATTTTCTTTTATAGCCTGTTTTAAAATTCCCCTGAATAAATTCTGAAGGTGTTCTTCAGATAAATCTTCGCTATGGAGTTCATCAATCCACCTGAAATCTGCTTCTTTTTCAGTTACAATATCTTGAACTTTTCCCTTAAGGTCATAATATTCATTAATTTTTTTTAAAATGGAATTTTGTGAACCTAAAACAGGTTCAATTGTTTTTCCTGTTCTTTCAATAATTTTATCTATGGCAAATAAATCTAAAGGGTCTGCCATAATAACGGTTAGGGTGTCTTCAATTTGAAATAAAGGCAGCATTTTATAGGTTATTGCTTCTTTATAGCTAATATATTGAAGGCATTTTTTATCAATTTCATAATCGTCTAAATTAACGTATGGAATATGAAGCTTTTCTTCCAAAAATTTTAAAAGTTCAGCTTCCGTTATTAATGACGAATTAATTAAAACCTGCCCCAAATTTGTGTTTTGGGCATTTGCAATTTCTTGGGCATGTTCAATATCTTCAAATGTTATAATATTGTTTCGAACCAAATCATATTTTAATTTATCTATGGTTTTATTTGTAACTAAATCCATAATTTATGCCTCAAGATGCTTTCTGACACTTTTTAAAACCTCTTCAAATTCAAAAGGTTTTGTAATATATTCATCTGCCCCTGTTTCTTCGCCAATTAATTTATCAGAATCTTGCCCTCGGGCAGTTACCATAATTATCGGAATATGTTTATATTTATTGTCATATTTTAAAAGGCGCGCAATTTTATAGCCGTTAATTTTTGGCATCATAACATCCAATATAATTAAATCGGGGTTTTCTTCTTTTGCAGATTTTAAGCCTTCTTCGCCGTCTGATGCCGTTATAACGTCATAGCCTGAAGCCTTCAACATAAAAGATAGGGTTTCTGTTATATCTTTTTCATCATCCACAACAAGAATTTTTTTCTGCATAATTCACTTCCTAACTACAAACGGCAATATTCAGGCTTCTTTTTTGTAAAATGCCTTTGATAATACTATATCACAATTTTTAAGGTTTATTTCATCTTCAATTTTAGAAACCATAAAATCGAATGCGCTTCTGTCCAGCCCTTGCATATAAACCTGAGTTACAAATTTATTGTTCTTTTTATCCAAAAATTCTTTCGATGTTTTTGTTAATTTAATTATATTTGAATTTTTAAGATGGTTATAAAAATCAAAATCGCCATCTTCTTCAATTTTCAGATAACAAGTAGATTCCGCTTCATTTTTAATTTTTGAATTCAGTTCAATTTTAAAAGCTTTTTCTTCGCTAAAAATCGGAACAATGAAATTAAAGGTTGAGCCTTCGTTTTTAATTGAATCAACCCAAATTCCCCCCAAATGCGCATCTATAAAATGCTTTGTAATTGTAAGCCCAAGGCCGATGCCGCCCGTGTTTCTTGATAGGGTGTTTTCAATTTGGGAAAATTTATCGAAAATTTTCGGTATATCTTCTTTTTCAATGCCAACGCCCGAATCTTGAACTGAAATTTTTAAATATTTACCGGAATAATCAGAATCTGCAGGCGCAATTAATATGTTTTTGTCGGGGTTTTCAATTAAACTTGTTGATATTTTAATTTTGCCGCCATCAGATGTAAATTTAAGAGCGTTTGTTATAAGGTTTGATAAAATTTGATCTATTCTGTGTTGGTCAATATAACTTTCAGGCAAATTATCAGCATTTTCAACAATAAATTCAATGTTTTTTTGTGCTGCCTGATTTTTAAATGTATTATATGCAAGTTCAATTGAGGGCAAAATTGATAGTTTATTAAATTTAAAATCAAATTTGCCTGTTTGCATTCTTGATAAATCCAATAAATCTTCAATTATGCCGGATAACCTTGAAACGTTTCTTTTTGCTATATTTGCAAAATTTTTATTAACATCGCCAATAGTTCCCCCTTGTTCGGATAAAATTATACTCAAAGCATTATTTATGGGGGTTAATGGCGTTCTTAATTCATGAGATACAATTGAAACAAATTCAGATTTCATTCTCTCCAGTTTTTTTAATTTAACATTTGCTTTTATAATATCTTCATATAAAATTGCACTTCTTAAAGGTGCCAAAATTTGGTGAATTATTGATTGAAAACAAGTTACATCTTCTTTTGTAAATTTATTTTTTCTAAAAATTTCAATAACGCCTTCAAATTTATCTTTAATTATAACAGGTGCTATTAAAGAATCGTATTCGTTAAATGAATCGTCAAAATATTCATTTTTATATGATGGTTTAACGTTTTGAATTGTTTCTATATTAAACCTTGATAATTTAAAACTTGTAACACCTACATCTTTTGCGCCCAATAAAAGCCTTTTAATTAAATTAGAATTAAATTCTTCCGTTGTTTTTTTAAGAGAATGAATATAAAATTTTAATTTATCTTCTTTAAGGTTATCCCAAAAAAGTGCCGTTGCCATATCATAGCTAAGAATTCTTTCCAAGCTTTCAAATGCAACTTCATAAAGTTTTTCTTTTTCTAATGTACCTGCAAATTTTGAGCTTGCATTATAAAAAGCATCTATTTGGTATAAATTCTTTTTTAATTCCATAATTTCTTTATGCAGCCCGACAACATTTTTTTTATTTAAAAGAAAAAGTTCAATTTCGTTTTTTAAAATTTCAATATTAACGGGTTTTATAAAAACCTTAACTGGTGTTTTAATTTCATTTTTATTGAAATTATCCGTTATATAAAAAATTTCAAAACTTTTATTTATGTTTTTTGCAAGCAATTCAACTAAAATTAAATTTGAATTTTGAACAGAAGAATCTAAAATAACAACATCTGCTTCAAAGTTTAAAATGTCATCATACAAATTTTCATAAAAACCGCCTGCAGTTTTTACATTATATTCTTCTAAATTATAATTTTCACTTGAAATTACGAATATATTTGCCATAACAGGCAACATCATAACAAATTGAATAAAATGTGTCATAAAATTAACAATTTTTTAAAGTTTTTATGTTGTTTTGCCGATATTTTTTCATAAAGGAAGGCAAGTTTTTTAATAATTAAAATGGAAATTAAAGGCAATTTTTTTAATTTTAACAACGATGACAATTTAAGGGCTAAAAAAACGCACAAATCTTCCCATGCGTCAAAAAAAGAAGAAGTAAAAACCGAAAATAAAGCACCTGTAGACCCAAAATATTGGCAGCAAAGAGCAGGAATTTCATTTGGCAATAAAGAAACCACGGATAGTGCAAAAACAGATTACTGCAAGCTTTTGGAAGATTTATGCAAAGAAAGCCCAATGGATTCATCTTTTACATATAACTTAAAAAACGAAGGTGCCGAAAAATTATATGAACTTATTCAGCAAGGAAAATTTACCCCCGAAAATATTTCTGATTTTGCAAACAAACTCTACCTTTTTACATACCAAGACAGGGAAAATATAGAAGGTCTTGTTTCTATTATTTATAATTTTTGCACGCAAGGAAAAGACGAACAAGAAAATTCCAAAAACAGTGAATTTGTTCAAAATATAACAATGCCGCGCTTTTTTATGGGCAAAATAAAACCTGCGGCAATAGCTGAAATAATAAAAGAAAGCAGCCCTAATTCAAGGGAATTTACAAAGTTTTTTGCACAAATGGCACAAAAAACGGATTATGGAATTTTTGCAGATGCAAACACTTACAATTTAACGCTTGGAATGCTGGATGAAAATAATTTTGAACAATATAAAGCTTCTTTTGTTAAAAGAAGCCAAACTTCCACTCCGCTTGATTTAATATATAAAATGACCCTGTTTGAAAATCCCGTAACAGGAAAATATGACCCCAAAATAGATGATGCAACAAGCAGATTTTACAAAAAGAAAAAACAGCCGGAATATTCAGGCAGGGGCTTTTTATATTCTGAAAGCAATGCTGCAGCCATTATAAGAGCAATGGTTGACGGGCAAACAGGGGAAATTAGCGAAAAAGCCGTTAAATTCACAAACGATTATTATTTTGCAGAAAAAAAACCAACTGAAAATAAAGGGCCTCTATCTAAAATTAAAAGCTTTTTTTCAACAAGATTTATTCAGGCAG
The DNA here is from genome assembly GCA_018715855.1 of Candidatus Galligastranaerophilus intestinigallinarum. GTDB lineage: Bacteria > Cyanobacteriota > Vampirovibrionia > Gastranaerophilales > Gastranaerophilaceae > Galligastranaerophilus_A > Galligastranaerophilus_A intestinigallinarum. Next base: position 568 of record DVKW01000123.1, on the reverse strand, counting down.
AACCTTATTATCTGTCATCATTGGGTTTTCATGATAATTTTGAAACAACCTTAAATGAAATGAAGGATAATACCGGTGCATTTAACGACAAAAATATTGAATATATGTCAAAATTGCTGGAAACAAAGTCCGGTTGGCGTTCTATGAACTATCAAATTACATTTTTTAATTTGTTAAAAGATGAAAACGGCGTTGTTGACAGAAAAAAATTCTCTTTTGCTCAAAAAGTTCTTGAAGAAACAAACGATTTAAAGGTAACCGAAGAAGTTCTTGAAGTTTACAAAAAATATGGAAAGAAAAATTTTGATTCCATTTATAAATTTGCAAAAAAACTGTATGAAAAATCAAGTTACCATATATATAACAATTTGGCTGCAATTGCAAGAAATTGTTTTAATGAAGACGGCACCCAAAATGAAAAAAATCTGGCCATTGTTAAAGAAATGAGTGAACAATTTGATTGTTACATAGAATTTTCCGATGAAATTTTCAGCGCCATGAATGATGAATATTTAAAGGGAATAATTCAAAGAATTAAAACAAGAACAGGGTTTTCAACTCTTGATAT
>DVKW01000122.1 GCA_018715855.1 Candidatus Galligastranaerophilus intestinigallinarum | reverse complement strand
ATGTATTTTTCAAAGCCTTCTTTAAGAACAAGATTAAGCTTTGAAATCGGAATGGCAAAATTAGGCGGCAAAAGCTATGTTATAAAACAAGATGAAATTATTTTAGGAAAAAGAGAATCTGTTGAAGATACGGCAAGGGTAATTTCAAAATACGCTGATGCTGTTACAATAAGAACTTTTGCGCATAGCGACGTTGAACAATTTGCAAAATTCTCATCAATTCCTGTTGTTAACGCCTTAACAGACCTTTCTCACCCATGCCAGATTATGGCAGACCTTTTAACCGTTTATGAAACTTTTAAAACTTTTAAAGGTTTAAAATTGGCATATATTGGCGATGGCAACAACGTTACAAACAGCCTGCTCACAGGTTGCGCTTCTTTTGGAATAGATATAACGGCAATTTGCCCATATGGCTTTGAACCTAAAAAAGAAGAAATTTTAAAAGCTCAAAAAATTGCTGAAAAAACAGGTTCTAAAATTGAAATTGTTTCAAACCCCTATGTCGGTGTTAAGGGTGCAAACATTGTTTATACAGATGTTTGGGCTTCAATGGGTCAAGAAAATGAAATAGAAACAAGAAAAGAAATATTTAAAAACTATCAAATAAATAATGACTTAATGAAAAATACGGCAAATAATTCCATTGTTCTTCACTGCCTGCCTGCACATAAGGGGCAAGAAATAGCTGAAGAAACTTTTGAACTTCACGCAAATTCAATTTTTAATCAGGCAGAAAACAGAATGTATGCCCAAATGGCAATATTAGCATCAATTATTAAATAAAAAGGAGAAATAAAAAAATGAAAGAAAAAGTTATTTTAGCTTACTCCGGTGGCTTAGACACAACAGTTATCATCCCTTGGTTAAAAGAAAACTATGATTTTGATGTAGTTGCAGTTTGCATTGATGTCGGCCAAGGAACAGAAACAGACGGTTTAGAAGAAAAAGCGCTTAAAACAGGGGCTATAAAATATTACCTTTTAAATGTTGAAGATGAATTTGTGGTTGATTATATCTACCCTGCAATTAAAGCAAATGCAACTTATGAAGGTAAATATCTTTTAGGAACATCTCTTGCAAGGCCTCTAATTGCAAAAAAATTGGTTGAAATTGCAAAAAAAGAAGGTGCTACTGCAATTTGCCACGGTGCAACAGGCAAAGGAAACGACCAAGTAAGGTTTGAGCTTGGTATAAAAGCACTGGCGCCTGAACTTAAAATCATTGCTCCTTGGAGAATTTGGGATATTAAATCAAGAGAAGATGAAATTGAATATCTTATAAAAAAAGGAATTGAAGTTCCTATGAAAAAAGGCGACACCTATTCAAGAGATAAAAACCTTTGGCACTTATCCCATGAAGGGTTAGAGCTTGAAGACCCATCAATTGAGCCAAACTATGATAAATTGCTTCATTTATCGGTTACTCCTGAAAAAGCACCAGATGAAGCAACATACATTGAAATTGAATTTGAAAAAGGCGTTCCGTCAAAATTAAACGGTGAAACTTATGCGCCAAGCGAATTTATTAAAAAATTAAACATTTTAGGCGGGAAAAACGGCATCGGTATTGTTGATATGGTTGAAAACAGAGTCGTGGGGATGAAATCAAGAGGAGTTTACGAAACCCCCGGGGGAACAATTTTATACTATGCACATAAAGAACTTGAATATTTGTGCTTAGATAAACAAACCCAATCTTTTAAATCAATCGTTTCAAGTAAATTCGCTGAACTAACCTATTCAGGCGAATGGTTCACACCTTTAATGGAAGCTTTAATGGCATTTATTGATAAAACTCAAGAAACTGTTACAGGATGCGTTAAATTAAAACTTTATAAAGGAAACATTATTCCTGCGGGTGCAAAATCAAAATATTCTCTCTACAACGAATCTTTAGCAAGTTTTACAACGGGTGAATTATACAACCATAAAGATGCTGAAGGCTTTATAAACTTATTTGGGCTTCCCTTGAAGGTTAGAGCATTAGTTAATGAAAAAAACAAAACAAAGGAGCTTGTTTAATGCAAAAAGAACAAAACACTCTTTTATGGGGTTCAAGGTTTTCAAAAGAATTAAATGAAGATGTGAACGATTTCAATTCATCACTTCCTTTTGATAAAGTCTTATATAAATATGACATTAAAGGTAGCATTGCTCACGCTACAATGCTTTTTCATCAAGGAATAATTTCAGACTCTGACAAAGATGAAATTATAGGTGGGTTAAATGAAATTTTAGCTGAAATTGAAAGTGGAAAACTTCAATTCGATTATAACTTTGAAGACATTCATTCTTTTATTGAAGCAAATTTAGTGAAAAAAATCGGTGCTATAGGCAAAAAAGTTCATACATCAAGAAGCAGAAATGACCAAGTGGCGCTTGATATAAGGCTTTATTTAAAAGATGAAATTAAAGAAATTCAAAAGTTAATCTTAAATTTAATTAAAACCTTAATGGATTTTTCAAATAATCACCTTGAAACAATAATGCCCGGGTATACTCACCTTCAAAGAGCACAAGCGGTTACTTTGGCGCATTATCTTGGTGCTTATATTGAAATGTTCAAAAGAGATAAAGAAAGGCTTGATGATACCTATAAAAGGGTTAATGTTCTTCCCTTGGGGGCAGGGGCACTGGCCGGCAGTCCATATAACATTAAAAGAAACTTAGTGGCTGAACATTTGGGGTTTGATTCAATCTGTTTAAATTCAATGGATGCAGTTTCAGACAGAGATTTTATTATTGAAACTTTATCTGATTTAGCAATGATTATGACCCATTTAAGCAGGATTTCAGAAGAAATTATAATGTGGTCAAGCTTTGAATTTAAGTTTGTTGAACTTGATGATTCTTATTCAACAGGTTCAAGCATTATGCCACAAAAGAAAAACCCCGATATTTTAGAACTTATAAGGGGAAAAACAGGCAGGGTTTACGGTTCTTTAATAAGCATTTTAACCACAATGAAATCTTTGCCTTTAGCTTATAACAAAGATATGCAGGAAGATAAAGAACCTTTATTTGATGGCATTAAAACGGTTAAAAATTGCCTTAAAATTCTTCCAAATGTATTAAAAACAATGAAAGTGAACAAAGAAAAAATGCTGCAAGCTGCAAAAGAAGGCTTTTTAAATGCAACAGATGTTGCAGATTACTTAACTAAAAAAGGGCTTCCATTCAGAGATTCTCACAATGTTGCAGGCAAACTTGTTTCTTATTGCATTAATTCTAAAAAAACGCTTGATGAACTTTCAATGGATGAATTTAAAAATGAATCAAACCTTTTTGAAGAAGATATTTATAGTGCAATTGATATTAAAAATTCTGTTATATCAAAAAAAGAAATTGGCGGGCCAAACCCTGAAACGGTTAAACATGTTTTGGAATTAAACAAAATTTGGCTATCTGATAATGAAATTTAGGAGAAAAAAAATTGGAAAAAATAAAAGCGGCAGTTGTAGGTTCAACAGGTTATGCAGGTGAAGAATTGGTTAGAATTTTATCTAACCATAAAAATGTTGAATTAAAGTTTTTAACATCAAGGTCATATAAAGGGCAAAATTTTCAAGATGTTTATTCTAACTTTAACAAAGTTTTAGATATAAATTTAATTGAAGATGACATTGAAACCTTATCAAAAGAAGTTGATGTTATTTTTCTTGCACTGCCGCATGGGATAGCTTCAAGCAAAGTAACGAAAGAAATATTGAGTAATGTGAAAATAATAGATTTAGGGGCAGATTTCAGGCTAAAAAGTAAAACCGTTTATGAAAAATGGTATAATGTTGAACATTTGGGTGAAAGCCTTTTAGATAAGGCGGTTTACGGGCTTCCTGAAATTTATAGAGAAGAAATTAAAAAAACAAATTTAATTGCAAACCCGGGGTGCTACACAACTTGTTCCATTTTAAGTTTATACCCTTTATTTAAAAATAATTTAATTGAAACAAATTCCGTTATAATTGATGCAAAATCAGGCGTAACGGGGGCAGGAAGGGGCGTTTCATTAGGGGTTCATTTTTCAGAAACAAATGAAAATATAAAAGCTTATAAAATTGCATCTCACAGGCATACTCCTGAAATTGAACAAGAATTATCAAATGCAATAAAAAAAGATGTTGTTATTCAATTCACACCTCATCTAATTCCAATGAACAGGGGCATTTTAACAACTTCTTATTTAAAACTAAAAGATGGTTTTACTTTTGATGATGTTAAAGAGGCTTATTTTAACCAATACAAAGATGAAAAATTTGTAAGGCTTTTAAAAGATGGAATTTACCCTGAAACAAAATGGGTAAAGGGTTCAAATTATATTGACGTCGGTTTATTTTTCGACCGAAGAACAGAAAATGTAATTGTTCAAGGTGCAATTGACAATTTAATTAAAGGGGCATCAGGCCAAGCGGTTCAAAATATGAATTTAACCTTTGGTTTTTGTGAAGATGAAGGCATTAAAACGGCAGGAATATTTCCTGTTTAAAAATTGAAAGGGAAAAACAATGAATACAATGATATCTGAAGAAATAAAAACAACAAATGGCACAATAGTTTCACCAAAAGGGTTTTTAGCTCAAGGAATTCATTCGGGGGTTAAGAAAAAGAAGCTTGATTTATCAATAATATATTCTAAAAAGCCTGCGTTATGTTCTGCAGTTTACACAACAAATGTTGTTAAGGCGCCACCTTTATTATGGTCAGAAAGCTTAACTAAAAATAATAATAAAATTCAAGCAATTGTTGTAAATAGCGGTAACGCCAATTCCTGCACAGGGGAAAGAGGCTATAAAGATGCCCTTTTAATGGCGCAAACTGCCGCTGAATGCTTAAATATTGAAAAAGAAAGTGTTATGGTTACAAGCACAGGTGTTATAGGCGTATATTTGCCTATTGAAAATATAGTTTCAGGCATTCAAAAAATGGTGCCAATGCTTGCTGATACAGAAGAAGCGGGAATAAATTGTGCAACAGGCATTTTAACAACAGATACATTTTTAAAAGGTATAACCGTTGAA
>DVKW01000121.1 GCA_018715855.1 Candidatus Galligastranaerophilus intestinigallinarum | reverse complement strand
GCTGCAGAACAATTGGAATGTTATATTTGTTTGCTAAAATTGTGCAAATTTCAATTTCATCATCATCAATTTTAGAATCAAAAACAACCTTCATAAATGTTGCCGCCTTAGATGCTATATTTAAAAATTTTTCATTGTCCTCAAAATGTTCAACATCGCCTGTAGCTGTGGGCAATTTAACATCCATTGCAACAACATCAACTAAATCAATAACTTCTTCAAGTTCTTTATATAAAGTTCCGTTTGTTTCCAAATAAATTTCTTTATTTAAAAATTTTTTATACTTTGTTAAAAACGATTTAATAAATTGGTGGTGCAATAAGGGTTCACCGCCTGTAAAACTAAGAGATTCAGAATCAAATTTTCTCACCATATCAAAAAGTTCTTCTTCTTTTAGATGCAAGGTTTTTTCATCTTCCATAAAATTTGTGTCGCAAAAAGCACAATTTAAGTTGCAGCCGACAAATCTTACAAAAACCTGTTTATAGCCTGCTAAAATTCCTTCGCCTTGAATTGATTCAAAAATTTCTTTTATTGAAGCTTGCATCTTAATCCTCTTAAACATTATTTATATTACCCTATTTTATTGAATTAAGAGGTTTTTTTAAAAAAATTACACCATATATATCAATTATGGCGGTGAATTTCACCGCCATAAACATTTTTTATAAGCTTTCATCTTCAAACCCCGGGGAGCGGGATGGAAGTGTTTGATACCCTGCATTTGACATAACCGATTTTCTTATATATTTATCCGTATAATCGCCTTTTATAAAAAGCCTTTTTATAGTGTTTTCACGAACAACAAGCGGGTGGTTTATATTTTCTAAATTCGGTTCTTTTTCTGTAAAATTTGTCCAAACTGCAGCTTCTAATGTCCAGCAATAGGCTTCTTCATTAATTGAATTTAATTCATCCTGATGAATTGCTTCATGGGATAAAACCGCAGCAAGCGCTTCTTTTGGGGCATCATAATGTTTTTGGTTTATAAAAATATAGAGTTGATTTTTTTGTTTCCAGCCAAGAGCGTCAAAATCTTTATAAGCTTCATTTAAAAGGCTTAAATCTCTAAATTCAACCTTAACGGGGCGCCCTGTTAAATTTTCCCCTAAAATTGCGCGCCTTGAATAATCAGACAGGCCGCCTTTCATAATTTCTAAGGCCTGAATAATTTTATCATCTTTGCTTACTTTTTTATAAAGCTTATAAGTGTCATTATCTATGTAAATATCTTCTTTTAAAGGTGCTTCTTGAATGCCGCCCTTTGGAAGCTCTTTATTATACGGGGGTTCAGATATTGCAAATGTCGGCAACATTGAACCAAGCAAAAATAATGAGGTTAAAAATAAAAACTTTTTCTTCATCAGCAATTCATTTCCTTCTTAATATCCGATTCAAGGACATTATGGCACACCGTATAAAAAAGTCAAAAATCAGCTCATAAGAGAAATTGCATTTTCAAGAAGATCTTTATAGCTTGACATAATGTTTTTTGCTAAGTCCATCTGCAGTTTTGCTTCCTGATAGTAAGTGATATTTGCTTTAAAATCAACATTTGAAAGCTCTATAAGCCCGCTTCTGACTTCGCCTCTGCCTATAACAGGTCTTCCTGAGGCTTCTGTTTCAACAAACATGCCGTCTTTATATTGAAATAATTCTCTTGGGTTGTGGAAGTTCATAATAGCAAGCTTAAATAAAGGGGAAGATTCCTGCCCGTTATTTGCTTTGCCGTATAAAATACCATCACCTTTTATTTCAAATTCATCGTATTTGCCAAGATATTTGCCGTTATCAGGGTCTATCCAAAGTTTAATTTCTGTTGTCGGGATATTTAGAGAACCCCCTTCAGATAAAATTTTATTATATTCTTCTTTATCTAAAGATTTTGTGCCCGACATAATTTCGCCCTTTTCGTTCATAATGTAGCCTTGAACGGTTGAACCATCGGGGCTTTTATAAACACCGTTTTCATCAAACTTAAATTCACCAAGCCTCGTATATACAAGTCTGCCTTCTTCGTTTCTTACAACAAAATAACCTTGCCCTTCAAGGAAAACGTTTTCATTTGAAGTTCCGGGGATTGCTTTACCTTGATCGGTATTTTTTAAAAACCCGTCGCAAGATATACTATCTAAAAAAGTTTTAAATGTAACTTTGTTTTCTCTATACCCGGGGGTGTAGATATTAGCAAGGTTTTCTGTTACTGAATCCATCCAGTTTATGCTTGCTTTTTGAGTATTCATAGCGTTTACATAAGCGTCATTCATTGTTTATCTCCTTGCTTGTTGTTTCTTTGCTGCCTGTATGGTTTATAGCTTATATTTGAATAAGCAATGTTTTGTTCATCAAACCTTACTTTCAGGTAATCTATATTATTTTTTAAATATTGTTCAACCTGTTTATCTTGAGGAATAAAGGTTGTATCAATTCTGCCGTCTTTTGCAACTTTTAAAATTACCGTAACATGGTCATCAAAATCAAGCCTTACGGATTTATTTGTTTCCATTGATTTTGTAATTAAATCACCTAAAGTTTTTGAAACTTCCATTGTTTTATAGTTTGTGGCATCAATAACGCTTGTTTCATCGTTCATTTTAATGTTTATTGTGCCATTGTTGCTTGCAGCGTTTAAGAAAAACATTGCATCAACATTTTCAATTTTTTTGGTGTCATATTTATATGTTTCACCCACATTTAAGGTTTCATTAACTAAGCTATCCGTCATATTCGGGCTATATTGGAACCCCGAAAAGCTTGTTTGCCCCAATGCTATAAATTGGGAAAAATCAACCATTCCAAGTTCAATTTTTTTTTCTGTTAATTTATTTAATTCATCTTGAAAAGTTGCCCCCTCAATTGGTGCTATTTGTTGGGCATTTAGGCTTGATGTTGTTTCAATATTTCCTTTTAATTTTTCTGTTTCATTAATGTTCATTTTCTTCAATTTCTTCTTGTTCTTTGGTTTCTCTTTGGCGAATGAAATGTTTTTGCGAGCCTACTTCGTTCAAAGTTTTCAATTCTGCCATTTTTTCTTCATATAAATATTCTTCTTTTTTATGTTCTTTGTGTTTTTCTAAAACGTTTACCTTTTGTTCTTTTTCTTTTAGAATTTCAAGCTCTTTTTGAAGCCTTTTTTCTGCTTCTATTTTTTCTTGTTCAAGTTTTTCGCCTATTTCATATAAATGTTTTAAGAATTTATCAAACCCGTCATACATTCTTGGGTCAGATTTTCTCATATTTATTCTTGTGTCGCTTATATTTTTGTTGTTTTCTTGTATCTTTTTTTCAACAACAATAACGGCATTTTGTGCCTCTTGAACAACCTTTAATTGGGCTTCCTTTTCTTTTATCCTTATTTCAAGGAATTTTTGGAGTCTGTATCGAAATGGCATAATAACCGTATTATATGGGTACAATATTATTTTACGGGATTATTCCCTATTTTGTTTAATGAAAATAGAGGAAATGTCAAAAAAATCATATAAAAGGTGTATAAAAAAATTATTTATTTAAGCTGCCTGAAATAACTTCGGTTATTTCTTGAGTGATGGCATTTTGCCTTGCTTTGTTATATTCAATAGTAAGCATATTAATAATATCTGTGGCATTGTTTGTTGCAGCAGACATAGCAGTCATTCTGGATGCTAATTCAGACGCTTGAGCTTCTAATATTGCCTGAAAAATTGTGTTTGTAATATACATTGGAACTATTTTTTGAAGTAAAACTTTTTGGTTCGGTTCAAAAATTTGAGCTTTAAAATTTTTGTTTTCATCATCAAAAAATGCTTTATAGTTAATGTTATTTTCTTTGTTAAATTCTTCTTTTGAAAATGTCCTTATAACTTCTGAATTTGCGGTAATAACAGGTAAAAGCATCCATGCTTCCACTTTATATTTCATCATGTTGATATATCTTA
>DVKW01000120.1 GCA_018715855.1 Candidatus Galligastranaerophilus intestinigallinarum | reverse complement strand
CATATTTGCACCAGTTCCTGTTATGCCACTGATTGCGCCAAGCGCTGCGTCTTGCAATGCTTCTTTTCCGCTATAATTAAAATCTATGCTGCCATCGCTATCTTTGTCATATATGCTATTTGATGCATTTAAGACCAAGTTTGTTCCTGCACCTACTGCTGCACCCAAGAGTAATGAAGCGCCACCTGTAAATGGTGCTGCTGCAACTGCCGCTGCTGTTATAACACCGGTGATAACACCTGTAGCTGTATCGGTCATTGTTGCTTGGGTATCTATATAATTTTGAATTTGTTCGTTTGCATTTGAATTATTTGTAACAGCAAGCACGCTGGGGTCACCTCCTGCATTACTGTTTACGGCATCTACAATTTGGTCTATACTATCTGATAAATCGCATTGTTCTTCGTAAATAGAAGTTTTGGGTGCATTTTTACCTTCAACGGTTATGCCTGCCGCTTTATTATATGCAAGAAGTGAAGCAAGCGCATCTGTATCAAAATTTTGACCTGTTAATTCTTTGTATAATGCTGCATATTGGACAGGGTCGCTACAATTTTCAAGTTCTTCAACCATTGATTTATAATATTCAACTTGAGCTTGTGCCTCAGATTCTGATGTTCCAAAGCCAAAAATATCATTTAGGCCGCTCATTCCTCTGCTTAGCCAACCTTGTTCATTGATGGAATTTTCCATTTCGGCAATTAATTCGTTCGCTTGTGCCATAAGCGCTGCATTCATATCTTCCATCGTTACGGTTTGACCATCAACAGTGAATAAACCGCCATTAATTGCAGTTATTGTATCTTTCGCTGTTGCTGCTGATTTTCCTTCGTTTTCAACGTAAATTCCAATGTTTTCATCAGAAAGATCACTAATAGATGCCATCGTACAGTTTTGAAGTTCTTCTTCTGTTAGTGCAGATGTATCTGTTACTATGTTGCCGTTTGCATCTAATATAACTTCTTTATCGCCATAGATTGATTTATAGGCAGCAATTACATCTTCTTTATTGCCTGACATAATGGCTTTTTCAAGAAGTTCTCTGTTTTCTGCCAATTTGTCAGCGTCTTCGCCGTAGCTGCCGCCCCAAAGAGCCGCAATGTCATCTGTTATGCCGGCACCGTCTTTTTTCGCATCTAATTCACCTTGTTCAACAGCAAGACTTGTTAACATTTGTTCTTGAAGCATAAGCATTTGCTTTTCTTCTTCAATTTGTACTTTTAGAGTTTCAATTTCTATTTGTAACTGTGCAATTTGTTCTTCATCACCGGAAATTACCGCAGCGGTTGTTTCTAAAGTGGTATTATACATTGTTTCCGTTTCTTCTCGGTTGGTGTATAAACCCTGAACAAATATTTCAAGTTCCGCTGCTATTTGAGAACATTCAACAACGTTCCCTTGTGCATCAACTAAATTTCCGTCTGCATCTGCTTTGTAATTTTTTGCTTCCATAAATGCAGTCAATGCACTATCATATTCGCTTTCTGCATTATTTTGAACCATAAATGCATCGGCCAAATCTAAAAGCGCATCAGCGTATTCTTGGTCTGATACTTCTCTTTCGCCGGTTTTTCTTTCTAATATAATTTGAGCCGCATCTGCGATTTCTTGTGCATCTTGTTGTTCTTGTTCGCGTTTTTCAAGTTCTGCTTTTGCCTCATCGTCTATTACTTTTGCTTTTTCTTCTTCTCTTTGTTTTGCTTCAGCTTCTGCTTGTGCTTTATCCCTACCTGCTATTGCATTAGATAGAGCATTCCATGCGCTTGAAACCCAGTTTTTAAATTTTGTCCATAAGCTTTCATCGCCATTCGCTTCTTTTGATTTTGCATTATCGTATTCTGCTTGTGCTTTATCAACTTCTGCTTGTTTTTGGTTTCTTACATTAAATGCCGCTATTGTTTCTTGTGCTGCCTGTGCGTAATCTGCCGCTGTGCCTGCCTGAGTTGCTCTTGCTGCGCCCGTTTCTGTTGTTGCGTCAGCCAAATCGTTGTTTGCTGAGTTAGAATCTCTTCTTGCCGAGCTTTCTGCTTGTTGGCAAGCTTGATTGTTGGCTTGGGCACTGTCAGCACAGCCTTTAGCTTCTTCAGTGTCAGATTGTGCGTCTTCTAAATCGGATTTGGCACTGTCTGTGCATTCGCCTTTTTGCGCAGCATCTTCAGCGGCAGAATCTGCTTCTGATTGTGCAGCAGAACATGCATCATTTGCATCTGCTAAATCATCTTTTGCACCTTGGCATTCGCCTTCGCCTGTTGAAATTTCTGAATCTATATCAGATAAAGCAGCATCTTTTTCGCTTGTGGTTTGGTCGTAGCTGTCTTGCTGCTCGGATAAATCTTCTTCAACAGTGGCTTTCTCATTTTCAAGGGCTTTAAGTTCGCTGTTTGCACTTTCTAAATCTTCCAAAGAGCCGCCGCTTACAACCGAAGGATACGTTGAAGCGTCATAGTTGCCGTCTTTTGCATATTGAACGTTTATTTCGCCGGTTTCTGTATTTTCGCTTCTTATTGTCGTAATTTCGTTTTCGGCGGATGTGTCAACAACATGCAATACGTTGGGCTCATTCGTATTTGAAATTACCTTTTGAGAACTTCCGTCATCATTGTTATATGTTGTTGTTTCGTTAATAACGGCGTCATTTCTTGTGTGGTCAATATAACTGCTTGAAACAACTCTGCCCTGTTCATCAAACGTATCAAAACCTGTTTGTTTTTCATCCGCATACGATTGAATATATTTTCCCGAAGGCAAAACGGTAATTGCCGAATTTTCTTTTTTTGTATTAATCTTAAAAGTTCCGTTGCCGTAATCGGATACGGATACAATTTCTTCAATTCCGCCCGCCTGCTCCACTATGTTATTTTTGGCGGTAAGAGTAAGAGAATTTAAGTAATTGTTTATTTCTTCAGCGTCAGTTATAACCTGTGCTTCCGACGTTTCTGCATTGGCCTCCGCCTGAATTGCTTCAAACAGTTCGGTTATTGTTTCTTTATTGAACTTGCCCGTAAGCGCCGCAGTGACTTTATCCGCCAATTCTTCCGTAATGACACCTTCCGCCAACATGCCCGTAACGGAATTAATAAGCTCATCCTTCATATTGGTTGCTTCTTTCCATTCAGCATATTTTTCAAGGTCTTCGTCGGTTAAATTATATTCTCCCTCATCTTGATTGTTAAAACCGTCGACTTTGGGTTTTGTTTCCGCTTCGCCAAATAATGCCGAGGTTTCTATTCCCTCTTTATCCTTAATTACTTCAGGATTATCAATTAAAATTTGTGCAATTTTTTTAATTTGTTCAAAAAGAAAGTTCAAACTCTGCATGTTAACTCCGCCATTTTTTCATACTTACTTTAAATAACGACCGATAAATGCAGTACTTTAACATAATCCCGTTTTTGTAAATAATTATTAATTAAAATTTAAGTATTTTTTTACAAAGCGGATAGGCATATTCTTCAAGCTTTGTAAAATTTGCAAATTCCGTAAAATCTTTAAATTTTTGCTTTCTTGCGCGGTTTGCCGTCATTTTGGCGGCGGCCCTTGAAACACCGGGGATTAATTCTATAATTTGCCATTTTACATGATTAACAGGCAGAAACGGTAAAACTTCAACATTGTTTTTAATGTCTTCTTCGGCCTTTTTAATAAGCTTTTTGTATTTTTTTATGCTTAAAGAAAAATTCAATCTTATAAGCAAAATTGCAAAAGGCAGAGAAATTGCCGTATATAAAAGAAAATCAAACTTTCTTTCAATTATAAAATATATAATTAAAGCGGTATATATAAAGGTAATTAATTTCATGAAATATATATTAGCACATTTTTGCCGGCGGCAATCATCTTTACAAATTATTTTTACGTGCGGATAAAAACCGTTAATTTTTTATCTGTTTTAACAAATATTATTTTCATGTTAGAATACATTTTGGTTTATTTAATTCATGGAGTGAAAATGCCTAAATTTAATTTATTGTCTTACATTATGCCTGTTGAAGACAAATTGTTTTTTTCATTTTTTCAAAATGCCGCTTCAATCTGCCAGAAGTCGGCGAATTTGTATAATGAAATAATTCACAATCATTTTAATGAAGACCACAAAGAGCTGGCGCTTAAATATAAAAAGAAGGGTAAACTGACCTATAGGGCGATTTTAAAACAGTTAAACAAAAGTTTTATAACGCCGATTGAAAGAGAAGATATTCAAATAATTGCTTCACAGCTGAATAAAATAAATAAAAAAATCATTAAAGCCTGTTTAAATTTGGAAGTGTACAGAATTAATTCATACACGGAAGAAATGAAAGAACAGGCTTTTAATTTGGTTCTTGCGGCGGAAAAATTAAACGTTATGATACAAAAATTTAAAAAAGTATCCGATGTTAAAGAAATTACGGCGCTTAATATTGAAATGAAAGAAATAGAATCAAAAGGGGATGAAATTCACCGCCGCGCAATGGCAAGCCTTTTTTCGGGGCAGTATGACGCAGTGGAAATTATAAAATTCAGAGATATGTATAAAGAAATTGAAACGGCGTTTGACGCTTGTTTTTATGTAACAGACACGATTTTAAACGTTGTATTAAAGCAAAATTAAGGTATCAGGTATGGAATTAAGCATTTTAGTTCTTGCGGCCGTAATTATTACCGCACTTGCATTTGAATTTATAAACGGGTTCCACGATTGTGCAAACGCAATTGCAACCGTTGTTTCAACAAAAGTTTTATCCCCGAAGCAGGCCGTTATGTTCGGCGCAAGCCTTGAATTTATAGGGGCGCTGACGGGAACCCACGTTGCAAAAACAATAGGTGCGGGCATTGTAAACGGGGAGATGGTAACTTTAACGGTAATTTTCTGTGCGCTTTTATCCGCCGTTATCTGGAATTTGTTTACCTGGTGGCTCGGGCTTCCTTCAAGTTCCTCTCATGCTTTAATAGGCGGGCTTTTGGGCGCTGCGATAATTAAAGCGGGGCCCGGTGCCGTGCATTTTGATACATTAATTGAAAAAGTAATCATTCCTATGTTTACATCCCCCGTTTTAGGCTTTATAACGGGTTTTTTATTAATGCTTCTTCTTGCATGGATTATTATAATATGCAAATTCACCCCCGAAGGTGTTAACAAAAAATTCAGAAAGTTTCAGCTTATATCATCAGGCCTTATGGCATTAAGCCACGGCTCAAACGATGCGCAGAAAACAATGGGGATAATTACCCTTGCGCTTTTATCGGGCGGGGTTTTATCCAAAGGGGCAAACGGTGATTTTGAAATTCCCGTTTACGTAATTATTGTCTGCGCCCTTACAATGGCGGCGGGAACCATGAACGGCGGGTGGAAAATAATTAAAACGATGGGGCATAAAATAATTAAATTAAAACCCATTCACGGTTTTGCGGCGGAAACTTCAGCTGCGGGGCTTATTCTTCTTGCTTCGCACTTTGGCATTCCCCTAAGTACAACCCATGTTATCTCAACCTCAATTATGGGTGTGGGTTCAACCTTCCATGCACATGCGGTTAAATGGAGAATAGTAGGCAACATTGTAACGGCTTGGATTGTTACAATTCCCGCCTGTATGGCAATTTCTTCCGCAATATATTATGTAATTCAAAAGATTTTTTAATCTCTTTTGGGATACGGTCTTTCCGGTATGAAGAAAGGCGGCGTTTCGGATTCCGGAACATGTCCGTATTTTTCCGCAATTGCGTACGATTCGCGGTCAATTACAAGGGGGATTTCTTCCATTCCGTAATCGCGCATCATTGCAAAAGTTGCCTGATCGCACCCTCTGATTATAACAACGGGCCTTTCGCCGTTTCTGTCTTCAATTCTGATTGCGTGTGCGGAAATATATTTTCCGTTCCTTGCATTTTTAACTGCGCTTTCATATTCGCTCAAACGCCCTTTGCCGAAGGGGTCAACATATCCTGCGGATGTTAATTTCCATATTTTATCAACTTCTTTTGTTTTTAAGGGGCGCCAAGTGTCTGCCTTCTTCTTTATCTTCTTCAAGAAACAAAATTCTTTCTTTCATGCTCTCGGGCGTTAAATTGTGCCTGAAAGAAGATTTATCAAATGAAACACACTTTTGTTTCAAATAGCTTTCAATTTGTTCGTCAAGCTCATCCGCCGCCGCAAGGATATATCCGTGGTATACCTTTCCGCCCGCTTCAAATGGTTTAAAAGGTTCCGTAATTTTCATTTGCCCGGATTTTTATGCGACATAATATCAAGTTCGGGCAGTGTATCATCATAATGCCTGCGCGGGTCGCACGATGTCGTGTATTTGTATGTACTTGTAAACGAAGGTGAATTTTGAATATTTAAATTTAAATTTGACATACCTCACTAAAACCCCAAAGAATGATTTTTTAAAACGTCCGCTTTAAAGCTTCGCCGCCGTTATTTCATAAGGGCTTTTACGCTGAATTCAAGTTTGTTTCCAAATGCTTTATTTATCTTTTCTTTAAGTTCGACCGAATCAGGGTTTACCCAGAGCCTTTTATTTGCTAAAATCTGTACTCTTTTATCCGCATTTGAACTTTCGGGGTCCTCAAAATCAATAACCACGGGGGAATTTCCGCCGTATTTGGCTAAAAGTCCTTTTAAATATTCGTTTTCTTCAAATTCAAATTTTTGAAGCATTTTAATTGTTACTAAATTAACGTTTTGAATTGGCTGCACTTCTAAAACTGCAATGTTTATTTCATCGCCTTCTCTAACGTTTACTCTGCCCGTTAAAATAACTTTTTCATCGTTTGCAAGAATTTGCCCGAACTGTTCAGTCACCTTAGGGAAAGAGATAAATTCAACCCTGCCGCCCGATAAATCTTCAATTGTTCCTATTTTTAAAATTTTTGAAGGGTCTTTTCTTGTTGGTTTTGAAATAACCTTTGATAATAACCCGCAAATTGTAACCGTTTTGTCTTTTTCGGGTGATTGTATAATTTCAGATAGAGTATCTGTTGTTAAATATTTTAAAGTATTTCTGATGCTTGATAACGGGTGGCTTGAAACGTATATTCCCATTAAATCGTGCTCAAATTGTTGAATTTCAGTGTCTAAGTATTCATCATCCGAACTTCCTGATAATTCAAAGGTTGGAAGCCCGATATCTTGCGCTTGATCACCAAGTGCTGCAAAAAGGCTTACTTGCCCGTTTTTGGAGGCTGCTTTTTTTTGGGCTACATCTTTATTTATTCTTTCCATATTTTCAATAAGCTGTTTTCTTGATTTTTCAATGCTTGAAAAAGCGCCCACTTTAATTAAGGCTTCTAAAGTCAGCTTATTTACGCCCCTGCCATCCATTCTTTCGCAGTAATCATATAAAGATTCAAATTCTTTTTCTTTTCTTAACTCCATAA
>DVKW01000119.1 GCA_018715855.1 Candidatus Galligastranaerophilus intestinigallinarum | reverse complement strand
TTATTCTATATGTTGGAAGTTCAAACTGCAATTGCAGGCGAATTGTACAATATAAACGCTTTTAACCAACCGGGCGTTGAGCAAGCCAAAAATTATACCTATGCTCTTATGGGGCGTTCGGGGTATGAAGAATCAAGGCATGAACTGGAAGAAAAAATAGGAATAAAAAAAGAAGAAATTAATGAATAAAAAAAGGGGTCTTATTTAAGACCCCTTTTTTTATTAAAAGTTATTTTTTAAGCGTATAATTTTTGTTCAACAGGTTGAGCTTGTTCAGCTTCTTTATTTCCTGTAATAAATTTTGCAGCTAATGCAATGCCTGTAACACCTGCTAAAATTGCTGCAATAATTTTTCCTTTTGAGCCTGATTTTTTAACAACCTGTGCAGCATCATCAATAACTGCTAATGCTCCTGAATTTTGCACCATGGGAAGGTTTCTTCCTGTGGTTGTTGCAAGCGCCGTTGTGCCTGATTTTACTGCAATCGGCATAGTATGTAAACCTGATGTTAATGCTCCAACACTCATTCTTCCATTTCCTTTCACTTTAACATATTTTAATTAAAATTTTTTTTAATTAAAAATTGCCATGAAAAATGAGCACTGCTTAACAAAACTTAAAAACTAAACTTCTTCTCCAAAAAGGCACCAAATCGAGGCTTTATTTAATTTTACAGGAACAAAATCGCCCACATTATGCTTAGTTGATTCAAAGTGAACAACTTTATTGTTTCTTAATCTGCCCTCTAAAAGCCTTTTATTATCTTCAAATTTTTCTTTTTCAACAAGAACTTCCAATGTTTTTCCAACGTATTTTTTATTTGAATTAAAACTTGCTTCTTTAACCGCTTCGTTTAATTCAATTAAGCGGCGCTTTTTAATTTCATCTTTTATAAATTTATCCGTCATTTTTCCTGCAGGGGTATTGGGCCTTGGGGAATATGCCGCAGTATTTGAATAATCAAGCCCTAAAAGTTTAATTTGTTTAATTGTATCTTGAAATTCTTCTTCTGTTTCAGATGGAAACCCTGCAATAAAATCAGATGTAACGGTTACATTTTCAATTTCATTTTGAATTTTTCTCACAATTTCTGTATATTTTTGAACATCATATCTTCTGTTCATCATTTTTAAAATTCTATCGTTACCTGATTGCATTGGAATGTGGAAGCATTCACAAATTTTAGAGCCTGTTTTAACCGTTTTTATAACATCATCTGTAATATCTGTCGGGTATGATGTTGTAAACCTTATTCGAAAATTGCCTTCAAGTTTGTCTAATTCTCTTAAAAGATGCGCAAAGGTGGGTTTTCCTTCTAAATCTTTACCGTAGCTATCTACATTTTGCCCTAAAAGAGTGATTTCTTTGAATCCTTCTTTTATAATTTGTTTTGCTTCTTTTATAATGTTTTCAATTGTTCTGCTCCGCTCTCTTCCCCTTGTATAAGGCACCACACAATATGTGCAAAAATTGTTGCACCCTTCCATAATGGGAAGCCAAGCGTTTATATTTTTATTTCTTATAATTTCAAAATCTTTTTCATTAACCGCTTTATCTTTTATGGCGCAAACCCTGCCTTCTTTTTTTAAAAGGTCAGGAAGCTCATAGATATTGTGAGTTCCAAAAATTAAATCAACGTATGGGTATTTTTTAAAGATGTTTTCTTTTTCTTGTTGGGCAACACAGCCGCAAATGCCAATTTTAATGTCTTCGCCGCCTCTTTTTCTTTTGCCCCAGTTGCCGATTTTTGAATATGCTTTATCTTCCGATAATTTTCTGATGGAACAAGTGTTAATAATTAAAAAATCTGCCTCATCTTCACTTGCTTCAACATATCCAAAATGGCTCATAATGCCCATAATTCTTTCGCTGTCAGATTTATTCATCTGACAGCCAAGAGTTTCTATATATAATTTTTTATTTTTGGAATTCAATTTTTTAACCTTATACAATAATTGAAGAATTGATGTTTTCTAATCTTTCAATTCTTTCTTTAAGTGCGCCGATTGGTTTATAATACGGTTCCACGGTCATAATTTTTGCCGCAATGTTCGGGTAGAAATAAATAAACCTTAATTCACTTTTTGTTAAAGGCTTTTGAGTGTGAACGTTAGCATATCTTGCAAGTTCTAAGATGTTTCTTGCTTCTTCTTCATCTTTAAATTCAAGCTCCAAGTTTTGATAAACGTTTCTAAAACCTTTAATACCTGAATATTCGCCAACTGTAATCATTCTGCCTGTTTCAATAATTTCAGGCTCGCCTTTTCCAAGTTCTTCATAATCATAAAGTTCATAGTTTCTTCTGTCTTTTAAGGCGCCGTCTGCATGGATGCCTGATTCATGAGCAAATGCGTTGTCGCCAACTGCAACTTGGTTCATTGGAATTGCAACACCGAAAGCATATGCTGTATATTTTGCCAGTTTCCAAGCTTTTGATAAATCAATTTGAGGGTCAATTTTATATTTACCTTCAAAACCTGAAGATTTTAAAATTGCAAGAATGCAAGAAATTAAATCTGCGTTGCCTGCACGTTCGCCCATACCGTTTATTGCAGTATTTATCCAAGGGGTAACGCCTGCATCAATGGCTGCTTTTGCGCCCATAACAGAGTTTGCAACGGCCATGCCTAAGTCGTTATGGAAATGGAGTTCAATATCCATATTGGTTTCTTTTGCAAGGGTATAAATTCTGTTGTATGCCGTTTGCGGGTCGTCATAGCCTAAGGTGTCACAATATCTGAACCTTTTTGCGCCATATCTTTTGCATTCGTTTGCATATTTAATAAGGTAGTTTAAATCTGACCTTGAAGCGTCTTCTGCGTTAACGCCAATTATATTTGCATTGTTTTTAACTGCTTCGTTCACTGCTTCCAATGTTTGGGCTAAAATGTCATCTTTTGTTTTTTTGCCGCCGTATTTGCCGTTTATCATTTGATCTGATGTAGATTGAGATAAATTAATATTTTGTAATTTAGGAACATTTTTAAAAGATTTATCAACATCACCCGCTAAAGCTCTTGCCCAGCCTGATAAAATTGTTTTATCAATAGCGCCTCTTTCAACAAGCATTAAGTTGCCGTTCAGGTAATTAATTTCATGGCATGTTGTGGGGAAGCCAAACTCTGATTGGGTTATTCCCATATCATTTAACATAAGATTAATTATGGTTTTTTGAAGTTTAGCTAAGCCCAGCCTTGATGTTTGAACACCGTCACGATTTGTAACATCTACAAATTTAATGTAATTTTCAGTCATATTCTACCTTTTGATTAATTTATACCGTTAGTTAATATATTATCAGATAAAAAAATACTGGCAATTTTTTTTCATTTGATATAGAATATGTCATGTAATTTGATAATATGGCATGAATTTTTCATGCGGAAGGAACAAATGCCTACTGTCTCGAAAATAACATTCGGTGAGTCGTCATTTAAAAATCAAAATCTACCCGAGCGACATCGAAAGCGTCCAATTTTAAGCAGTATATCTCAAATGTCAGATGATGAGATTATACAAGCAAGCGCAAGGAACGCAAACAAACAAGCAGAAAATTCAACTGCTGCTCGTGCCCTAAATAAGTGGCCTTCTATGTTTATAGCAGCAACAACAGTAGCCGCGGCTGCCTTAACAAAAGGTAAGTTATCCGCAAAGGTTTCATCTGCCGCAAAGACTTTAGGCGTTGCAGGAACTGTTTTTGCTCTTTCAAAACCGGTTGATACAATAACAGATAAACTTTTAACCAAAAAAGACAAAGAAGGCAACAAACAAGAAGCAAACCCGACTGTTCAATTTGTGGTAGGTGCGGCGGCTTTATTGGCAGCTTCAACTCTTGCAATAGCAGGTGCTAAAAAAGGCGGCGATAAATTAGCAAAAATGTTCAGACCGACAGCAGATGCTATGAAAAAAAGCTTAGCAAGCCATGCCGATAAATTAGACGGTTCAAAATTAGGTAAATTTTCACAAAAAATATCCGAAAAAACACAGGAAATTGCACTAAAACACCCTAAAATCGCTTCAATTACAAAAAATGCGGCGCTTTTTGCCCCCGTTGCAGGCGCTTTGGGCGGTTCTGTTATTTTAGCAAATGATATTTCCAAAAAAAGAGATGAAGCATTTATGTCAAATGTTAATAAATTGGCACTTTTAAGAGAATTTGCGCAAACTGCGCTTGATGATAAAACCGATAATACAGAAAAATCAACAGAAGATATTGAAGATTAATCATTATTTATATAAAAAATACCGCCTGAATTTTAGGCGGTATTTTTATTTGATTTCTTTTTATTTAGTTTTCTTTTTCCTTTAATACATTTGACCAATGTTTAAGAGATTCGGCAAGCCAAGCATGGTCTCTGCTGAAGTTCGGGTTTCTTCTTCTGTTTGCTTCTAAAATAGCTTCAGGAATATTAAGAGCGTCATTTTCTTCTAATTTTTTATGATAAGTATCTTCAAAGTTTTCTGTCATTCTTAAAGACCAATTTTCGGGGCCCACAACCCCCGGCTTATTATATCTTTCTTTTATGCCAAAAAGGTCTGTCCAGAAAATTTGAATATTTTTAGCACCTGAAGAGAATAATTCTATAAATTTATTTCTTCTTTCCATTTTATCAGGGTATAATTCTTTAGCAGAAGCCGTATCGTGGTTTGCAATCATAACGGCGTTGTTTTGGGGCGCATTCCAAACATTGTGGGCATCACACCATTGAGTAACCGTTATGCCGCCAATGCCAAGGTTTTGAAGTGTGTTTTTCGTATCCCCCGGCATATAGCCTAAATCTTCCGCTATAATGTTTGAAGCATTAAGCCCTGCTTTATTTGCGGCAGGAAGAACTATTTTTCTTAAAATTCTGTCGCATTTATCTCCGTTTACTCCTCTGTATAATTCGGAATATAATCTTCCTTCACGGCCACCGTTTTCAGAATAAACATAAGGATCCATTAAACCTACAATGTGGTCTATTCTAACGCCGCCTTTGTTTTCTTCAAAGGCTCTTTCATATTTATCATATAAAAATTCGCCTGCTTCACCCAAAGAGCCGTCTTGATTGAACAATTTTTTAGGGTCTAGCACAAAGAAGCCCCATTTTTGCGGTTTATCGCTCCAAGGTTCTTTGCAGCCCATTCTAAGGTCGTCTAAGAATAAATCTTTATTGCCCCAAACTTCAGCATCAGAGAATGCAACGGGAATATCGCCAATTCCTTTAATGCCGTTATTTTGAAGTGTTTGATGGCCTTTTTCGATTGTTTTCTTTGCAAGCATTTGAGAGAAAAGGAAAGAATCTATTTCTTTTTTGTGGCTTTCTCTTAATTCATTTAATCTTGATGTTCTTTGTTCTCTTTCCCAATCGTTTCTTGGTGTTGCAAAAAGGTTTTTATCCGTTTCACTGCTCCAATTCGGCCAGTAATCATTGCCGTTTATATCGGTTAAAATGTTATAAAGCGCATTTTTTTCCTGTTCTTTGCCTTTGGTTTCTTTAAATTCCTGAAAATCGCTTTCTAAGCGTTCAATTCCCCTTCTTTCAGCTTCAGGAAGGGAATCTTTATTTTCTCTTTTTTGAACAAAGGTGTCATAGGCTTCTAATAAAGCTTTTTTGCTTTCTTGAACATTATATACATAAGCTGACCTGTCTTGTCCTTTTTTAGGGTTGTTATCCACAATTTTTCTATAGGTTTCTTCGCTTAAAATAGCGCCTGATTCCGGTTTGGTGAGTTCATCCAAATTAATTATTGCCGTATTATATGCGCTTGAATTTGAAACGTAAGGAGAAGCGTCTGTTTGTTTGCCAAGGCCTGACGGTTGTTTTTGCTGTGCGCTAAAGCCCCAATTATTTAAAAAGGGATATAAAAGTTCATTTGAACTTCTTGAATACGGTTGCCCGACGCCTATGTCGCTTTCTTTATATGAAGGGGAACAATTTGTGGGCAATATGATTGCCATATTTTTGCCCAATATTTTTAAGCCTTCTTCAATATCTCTCTTAACGGCGGGTTTTTCATCTTCTCTTAATTTTCTGCCGAATACGGGCGAATTTTGACAGTTAAAACCGGTTACAGCACCTAACT
>DVKW01000118.1 GCA_018715855.1 Candidatus Galligastranaerophilus intestinigallinarum | reverse complement strand
TTCGTAATTTTTTGCCAACATGTGCGTTTTAATTCTATTGATAAAATCAAGCGCAACACCAACCATAATGATTAAACTGGTTGCTCCTAAGCCTTGCATTGTTGTAATGCCTGAAACACCTGATGCAACAGTTGGAACCATTGCAATAATGCCAAGCGAAATAGCACCAATAAACATTAATCTTGTTAAAATTTCATCTAATTTATCTGCAGTTGGTTTGCCGGGTTTAACACCGGGGATTGCAGAACCGTATTTTTTCAAGTTGTCTGCAATTTCTTTTGGCTGCATGGATGGAATAATTGAAGCATAAAAGAAAGTGAGTGCGAAAATTAACAAGAAATAAATTATATAATAACTGATGCTGGATGGGCTTAAGAAAGAATTAATTGCTTCTAAGGCCGATTTCACAGCAGGGTTATTAATTTGCATTTGAGTTAATAAGCTTAAAATTGTTGAAGGGAATAATAAAATTGCAATAGCAAAGATAATCGGCATAACGCCACCGGGGTTTAATTTAAAAGGAATATTTGAATTTTGACCGCCGTAAACTTTGTTTCCGACTTGGCGCCTTGCTGAAACTATTGGAACTTTTCTAACTGCATCATGAAGAATGATGATAAAAATTGTTGCCGCAACAAAAATTGCAAGTAAAATAACAAGCCCTAATTGTAAGGCGGGGTCTTGGGAAACAAGGGTTGCCGTTCTTTGAGTATAAAGGGGAATGCCCGCTATAATACCGACAAAGATAATTAAGGAAGCCCCGTTTCCAATCCCTTTTTCAGTTATTAATTCGCCAATCCACATAACAAATACTGCCCCTGCTGTTAGAGCAACAAGCGAGCCTGTATAAAACAAAAATGGGTTAAGCCCGTGGATGACGGTTCCGGGCAGCTTCGATAACAACAAAACAAATACTAAAGATTGAAGAAGTGCAACAACAACCGTAAATAAACGGGTTAACTGTTGGAGCTTTCTTCTGCCTGCTTCACCGTCTTCTTTTTGCAATCTTTCAAGTGGCGGAATAATTACCGCTAAAAGCTGCATGATAATTGAAGATGTGATATATGGCCCAATGCCAAGCGCAAAAATTGAAACTTTACCCAAAGCGCCCCCTGAAAATAAATCAAGAAAGCCAATGATGTTGTTTCCTTGTGCCAAAGCCATAAAGGCTTCATTGTTTATGCCAAAAATAGGTAATTGCGCGCCAAACCTGAATAGCGCAATCATAAGGAATGTAAAAATCAATTTTTGCTTCAGCCCGCTTGATTGAATATTATTCATCAAGCTTTGTAGCATTTGTTCGTTGTTTACTTGCTGCATTATTAAACTATTTCAACCTTTCCGCCTGCTTTTTCGATTTTTTCTTTAGCGCTTTCTGTTACATAATTAGCTTTAACCGTAACTTTTTTAGTTAATTCGCCGTTTCCTAAAATTCTTAAAACTTCAGTTGAAGGGTGAACTAATTTGTTTTCAACTAAAACTTCCAATGTAACAACATCTGCGTCTAATTTTTCTAAAGCAGAAACGTTAACAGCTGATGTATTTAGAGCAAAAACGTTATTGAACCCTTTTAATTTGGGTAAACGTCTGAATGCAGGCATCTGTCCGCCTTCAAAACCTCTTTTTGAGCTTCTGCCTGATCTTTGGCCTTCGCCGTTGTTGCCTCTGGATGAGGTTTTGCCGCAGCCTGATGATCTGCCTCTACCAACTCTGACAACTTTTTTAACAGCGCCTTTGTTGGGTTTTAAATCTTCTAATGTTATCATTTTTATACCTTACCTTTATTCAACTATTTCAACTAAGTGTGGAATTTTATTAACCATGCCCATAATTGTGGCAGATTTTGCGTGTTCAACAACACGGTTTGTTTTTGTTAAACCAAGCGCTTTAACAATTCTTTCATGTTTTTCGGGAGCGCCGATTGTTGATTTAACTAATTTTATTTTAATTTTTTCATCTGTTTTTTTAGCCATTTTATATCACCTGTTTTTTTATCCTAATAATTGTTTCATAGAAATGTTTCTTTGAGCTGCAACATCTTTAAATGTTCTTAATTCTTTAAGTGCGTTTAATGTAGCATTAGCAGCATTTAAGGGAGATTTTGAACCTAAAGATTTGCTTAAAATGTTTTCAATGCCTGAAAGTTCAAGCACTGCACGAACTGCACCACCTGCGATAACACCTGTACCTTGTGAAGCAGGTTTTAAAACAACGCTGCCTGCACCTGATTTACCTGTTATCATGTGAGGTATTGTAGTTTTGAAGATAGGAACGGTGATAAGATTTTTTCTGCCGTCTGCAATAGCTTTTTGAATAGCAACGATAACTTCAGCTGCTTTTGCAACGCCCATGCCTACCTGACCTTTTTTGTTTCCGACAATAACAATTGCTCTGAAACTTAATTTTTTACCGCCTTTAACAACTTTTGTTACTCTGCGGATTTGAACAACTTGTTCTTTCCATTCTGATTCAACTGGTTCTGTTGTTTCAATTTTTCTTCTTCTGGATTGTTTTCTTTGTGGTTTTAAAGTTGTTACTTCAACAGCTTCTGCTGCTTCAACTGTTTCGGCTGCTTCTTCTTTTATTTCTTTATTATCAGCTTCAACAGCTTCAATAGTGTCTTTAATTTCTTCGCTCACGTTTTAGTACCTTTCGATTTAATTAATTACATAATTTCTTTGTTTTTTTTATTGCTCTTATAAACAACAAAAAGAATACAACAAATACCCCTATTTTTTATATTGGGCGTTTATTGAATTCGGTTGTTAAATTTCTGACATAATCTATAATACATGCTGAAATATTTTTTGCAACCGATTTATCAAGTGGGTTTGGAATTATGTAATCATAATCTAATTCTTGTTTTGTAACCATTGAAGCTATTGTTTTTGCGGCCAAAATTTTAATATCATCAGATATAATTCTGACCCCTGCATTTAAAACACCGTCAAAAAGTCCGGGGAAAACAAGAGAATTATTTAATTGGTTGGAAAAATCGGGCCTTCCTGTTGCAACAACTTTTGCACCTGCTTTTTTTGCTAAATCCGGCATAATTTCAGGAGTTGGGTTTGCAAGCGCAAAAACAACAGGGTCAGTAGCCATTGTTTCAACCCATTCCGGCCTTAAAATGTTTCCCACGGAAACCCCAATAAAAACATCAGCATCTTTAATTGCATCTTCAAGGGTTCCTTTTAGGTTTAATTTGTTTGTAAGCTTGCTTATAGCTTCTAAAGAAGGGTTATTGCCATTTCTTCCCTGATAAACAACCCCTAAAATATCTGTCATAATGATATCCCTAACGCCTGCTTTTAATAAAAGCCTTGCAATTGCTTGGCCTGCGGCACCTGCGCCTGAGATTACAACTTTTATTTTATTTATGCTTTTATTAACCAAGTTTAGCGCATTATAAAGCCCTGCTAAAGTTACAATAGCTGCACCATGCTGGTCATCATGGAAAATCGGGATTCTTGAATTTTGAATTAAGAATTTTTCAATTTCAAAACATTCAGGCGCTTTAATGTCTTCCAAATTTATTCCTGAAAAAGAATTTTCCAATAATAACGCTATTTTTTTAATTTTATTCACATCTTGCGTATTTAAACATAATGGCATTGCATCAACATCGCCAAGTTCTTTAAATAAAACGGCTTTTCCTTCCATAACAGGAAGCCCTGCCGTTGGGCCAATATTTCCTAAGCCTAAAATTGCCGTTCCGTCTGAAATTATTGCAACAGGTTTTCTAAAATCTATTACTTCTTTAATTTCAGTTTCAATAACACCGCCAAAAGCGCTTCTTAATTCAACTGGTTCCATATCATCTATTTTTAAAGATTCAGGCAAAATGCACCCTTTAGAGCAAGTTGGAATAAATTCATCGTTATCATAAGGCATTCCCTTCATTAAGGTGGTATCAACCCCCATAAAATTTGGCATAATGGCGTCAATCACCATTTGAAGGTCATCATCAGAGCATTCTCTTATAACAAGCGGGTAGGCATCTGTTGTTCTTGTTTCTTTTAAAAATATTGCTCTTTTTTTAGAAAGTTCATAATCTCTTGATAAAACAGCAACTGAATTTGACCTGTTTGTTAATTCAAAAACTTTTTCTAAATTTTCTTTAATTTTAAGACAGCTTTTTGAAACACCCGGGGTATAAACAAGAGATAAAATTTTATTGTTTTTAACTTTTACTTTTGGAACAATTTCTATTGCTTTCATTAGTTTCTAACCTTATTTTCAGTACCTTTTAATAACCTTTTTATATTTTCTCTATGAAGATAAACAATATAAATTGCAGCTATTGTTGCATAAACTGTATAACCGATTGGGTTTTTTAAAAAATACATTAAAAAAGGAGCGCAAATTAAAGCTATAATTGAACCAACTGAAACATATTTTGTAAAATATGTAATAATTGACCAAACAACGGTTAATATAAGCCCCACATAAAAATTAAGCGCATAAATTGTTCCAATGCCTGAAGCTACGCTTTTGCCGCCTTTAAAGCCTAAAAATAGGGGTTTTGAATGCCCAATGATTACCATAACGGCTGAAACAACCGCAACAAGGCCAAGGGAATCGCCAAAAGTTAAATATTTTGCAATTAAAACAGGAACCATACCTTTAATTGCATCTAAAACCATAACGGTAAAGAACCACTTTTTGCCCAAAACCCTTTTAACATTCGTTGCCCCTGTTGAACCTGAACCGATTGTTCTTATATCTTGCCCTGTTTTTGCTTTAACTATTAAATAGCCCGTTGGAATTGAACCTATTAAATAAGCAACAACTGCAAAAATTAAAATGTATGCCCAAAAAGGAATTGCAACCATTATTTTTCTCCTTTTTCTTTAAAAATAAGCCTGATTGGCGTTCCAAAAAAGCCAAAAGCTTCTCTTAATTTTTTCATTAAATATCTTTTGTATGAATCTTTTAAAAGCTTCTTTGAATTAACAAAGAATGTAAAAGAAGGCGGTTTAATTTTAGATTGGGTTGTATAATAAATTTTTAAGAATTTCCCTTTTTCTGATGTTGGGGGGTTAATATCAACCGCTTCATTTATAATTCTGTTTAGTGTGCTTGTTTGAACCTGTTTTGTTCTTTCGGCTTGAATTTCTTTTGCAAGTTCAAAAATTTTATGCAGCCTTTGGCCTGTTTTTGCGCTTATAAAAATTTTCTTTGCATAGTTTAAAAATGGCGCTTCTTTGTTAATTTCTTCTTCAACTTTATGAGTTTGAACGTTTTTAATTAAATCCCATTTGTTATATGCAACAATTAAGCCTGTTCCTGCATCTTCCGCTGTTTGAGCAATTTTTTTATCTTGGTCGGATAAACCTTCTTTAGCATCTATTACAAGCAAAGTTATATCTGCTTCTTTAATTGCTTTTATGGCTCTATCAACGGCAAATGCTTCAACACCGTAATCTACTTTAGATTTTTTTCTGATTCCTGCGGTATCAATTAAAATAAATTCTTCGTTATTATATATAACGGTTGAATTTATTGAATCTCTTGTTGTGCCTGAAATATCTGAAACTATTGCTCTTTGTTCACATAAAAGGTTATTTAAAATTGAACTTTTGCCTGCGTTTGGTTTGCCTGCAATTGCAATTTTAATTGCGCCTTCAATTTCTTCTTCTTTTTTAGTTTCAATATCTTTTGTAACTCTATCTAAAAGGTCGCCAACACCGCCGGAGCCATGGAGAGCCGATATGGGCATAACTTCATCAAACCCGAGGGCGTAAAATTCGCTGTACATTGTAATTTCATCAGGCGAATCCACTTTATTTGCAACAACAACAACTTCTTTTTTTGATTGCCTTAAAATATCTGCAATGTCGTTATCATAAGGGTTTAAGCCTTCTTTAGCATCAACTACAAATAAAATTAAATCGGCTTCATCTACTGCAAGCTTTGCTTGAGAAAAAATGTTTTTCACAAATTCATCGTCATCATTTGTAATAATGCCGCCTGTATCTATAATAATAAAAGGCTTATGCTGCCAAATTGCATCAAAATAAATTCTATCTCTTGTAACGCCCGGAAGGTCATCTACAATAGAACGTCTTTCGCCTATAATTCTATTAACCAAGGTTGATTTGCCCACATTTGGGCGCCCTACTATTGCAACAGTTTTCGTTTTCATAAAACTTATTTTACAATAAAAAAGGCTAATTTGAAAAATTATTTTTTACAAGGCACAATATAATCAAACCCCAATATTGTTATCAGCTTATGCTTTTTATTTTCTTTATAAAAATTTTTTACATTAAAAATGGAATTTATAAATTTCCAGATAAAATGGTTTAATTTAATTTTATAAAATTCTTTTTTAAAACCTGCAATATATAAAGGTTTTAAGTAGCATTCGGGGAAAAATTCATACCCCTTTTTCCAAGGCTTTCTTCTGCTTGAATAATGAATAATGACAGGCAAAGTTTTTGGCTTTTTTGCTTTCATATTGTTTGATTGAAAATTAAATTTCAAGTCAATAAAAATTACATTTTCCCTAAATGTATAATTTAGGGCATCTTGGTCTAAGAATTTTAATCTGTTCTCTTTAAAAAGAAAGTCTGTATTTTCAATTAATTTTTCGAAAATATTTTCCTCTCTCCATTTTTTGCAATTTATAAGCATTACACCCGAGTTAAAATAGTTTTTAACTTCTGTATTCTTGCAATTTATTTCAAGGTAAGAATTGTTTTCCTCTTTGCAAACGGCACAAAATGCATTTTTTAAATCAGTTTGATACAATTCCAATAAACTTGAATTAACTGCTACATCGCAGTCTAGATATAGTGCTTTATCCAAATTTGGTTTAATAAAAGGAATTAAATACCTGTAATATGCCTGTCTTGAAAGAACATTTTCTAAACCTGCCATCGGGCATTTATCTATTTTTTCATTTTTTATTTGAATAAATTCAAGGTTAAAGTTTTTAATTTTTTTAAGATTAGTAATTTTTTCTTTATTCTTGTTTTTTATGCCGCCATCTAAGATATAGAAATTAAAAAATTCACCTATTTTGGAATTTATTAATATTGATGTTATTGCAACGGTTAAATGCATTGAATAGTTATCATCGCTTGCAAAAAATATACTGTATTCCACTTTTTCTTTCCTTCCATGCCGACAAAACAAAAATGATACACAATGTTATTAAATACAACACAAAATATCATAAGAATTATTTTATTACAATATTCTATTATGTTTATTCGTTTAGTTTATGACTTTATAATCTGTAAAAAGGTGGCAGATGAACGAAGAAAACTTAAAAATTTGTCTTGGGGCAAAAATCAAAGAATACAGAAACAAATTAAAATTAACCCAAGATGAACTTGCGGAAAAGATAAACAGAACTCAAAGGCAGGTTTCTTTAATAGAACTGGGCAAAAGCTTTCCAAACCCTGAAACCCTTCTAAATGTTGCCAAAGTTTTTAATTGCGATATAAAAGAACTTTTTGATTTTGAATTATTGAAAGAAAATAAAAACATAAAAGAAGACTTAACTAATTTAATAGAAAGTCTTCCCGAAGATAAATTAAAACTTCTTTATTTAATTGCAAAAAATATTTAATCAATCAAACCCATATTTCTTAATTTTTCAATTTTTTCAGATTGGCTGTTTGTTTGCAGGAATATACTCATAGGAAAACTGCCCAAAAGGTGCACCGTAAATTCATAGCCGTTTTGTGAAAATTTCTTGCCCTTTTTCTGCATTGCTTTTGTATATTTATCTATAACATTAAGTGTGTTTTTAATGGCTCTATTTTTGTCTTCATCGCTTATTTTTGGGTCTTTTTCATTGTATGAATCTGTTAAATATGTATTTAAATATTCAATGTTTGTAAGCGCCCAAAGTGCGTTTCCAAGGTCGTTTTCATAAGGTTTAGGCATTTTATCAAGGTCTATTATCTCAATTGTTCCTTTATTTTTATCTAAAAGAAAATTGTTCGGGTTGTAATAATCAAATTTATAACCTGCTTCATCAAGTTCAGAAAATTTATCCATTAAAGAATCATAGGCTTCTTGGGGCGCATCTGCCAAAAATTGAAGAGAATTTGCATAGTGTTCTTTTCTCTCAATTGCTTCATATTCAAGTTCCCCTTCTCTTAATTTGCCATTTTCATGGTGAATAGCGCTTGGCGGCGGGTTGCCGTTTGAAATTCCCGTTTGTTTTCTTAAAACGCTTATAGATGGCATTCTAAAATCATCTGCTTCAATTCTTGCAACTTCTTGCCCAAAATTACTTTTTAGGTTTTTATCTTCCGTATCTTTTATTTTATATTGGCTAAAATCAACCTCTTTTGGGTCAAAATAATTTCTTGAAACCCTTAAAACGTAATCATCATTATTCGGAATTTTATAAACCATATGGCTAAAACCTTTGCCTAAAAGGTTTTCATCAACCAAAGAAGCTTTAATGCCACAGGATAAAAAATTATTTTCTTTTGCCCATTTTATAAATTCATTATCTTTTAAAGGGCTTGAACTTTTTTCAAAAGTATCATTAGGCAAGCTTTTTGCCCTGAATGAAATTTTATTGTTATTTTGAATGTTAAAAATTCCGTTGAATGAAATATTATTTATCATGAACCTGACCTTTTTTATTTTTCATAAAACAGATGAAAGTTTAAAATTGACTTTTTGTTAAAATATATTTGTTTTTTGGCGCATGAAGCGTTTTTGTGCTACTATATTGCTAAAGACCATTAAGTTAAGGGGAGTATATGACAGAAACAGCAACTCAGCATTATGATGCGAGTAATATCAGAGTATTGGAAGGATTAGAAGCCGTTAGATTAAGACCCGGCATGTATATAGGTTCAACCAGCCAAAGAGGGTTGCACCATTGTATTTATGAAATTGTGGATAATTCAATCGATGAAAGCTTAGCAGGCTTTTGCGATACAATCCATGTTACGGTTAACCCCGATAATTCAGTTACCGTTCAAGATAACGGAAGGGGCATTCCTGTTGATATTAAACCTGATTCAGGAAAATCTGCCTTAGAAATTGTTCACACGGTGCTTCATGCGGGCGGTAAATTCGGAGATGGCGGCTATAAAGTTTCAGGTGGGCTTCACGGTGTTGGCGCATCTGTTGTAAATGCTTTAAGTGAAAAATTTATTGTTGAAGTTGCAAGAGATGGCTATCTTTACAGGCAAGAATATTTAAGGGGCGAACCTGTTCACCCTGTTGAAAAAGTTCGTGAAACAACAGAACGCGGCACAAAAACAACCTTCTGGCTTGACCCTGAAATTTTTACGGAAACAACAGAAATTGATTGCGATGTTATTGCAAACAGATTTAGAGAAATGGCATTTTTAAATAAAGGCCTTAAAATTATTTTCCATGA
>DVKW01000117.1 GCA_018715855.1 Candidatus Galligastranaerophilus intestinigallinarum | reverse complement strand
TCTGAATGCAAAAAAGTAAAAGAAGCCGTTGATAAAGTTTTTGGCAATTATAAAGAAGCGGTTTTATTAGAAGAAATTAATGTTTCAGAAAACAGCGACAAAACAAACGGAATGATTGAAACCTACAAAATAACAGTTGTTCCCACCATTGTTTTTATTGATAAAAATGGCGCCGTTATAAACAAAATTGAAGGCTTGGCAGATGAAATTACAATTAAAGAAAATTTGGATAAGATAAAATAATGAACGAACTTTTGTTAAATTTTACATCTGAACTCAACAAAGGTAATTTTTCATATCTTTTATTGTTGGCATCATTCTTAGGGGGCGTTTTGGCATCTGTTAGCCCTTGCACCCTTGGAATTTTGCCAATTGTGGTAGGGTATGTCGGCGGCATTGATAAAGACAAAAACCACGCCCACACAACTATAAGACTTTTATTTTTTGTGCTTGGCCTAAGTGCCATTTTAACCGTCGTTGGCATTTTTTGCGCTTTAACAGGCAAAGTTTTTATGGCATTTGGCGGCAATTATTGGGTTATTTTTATGGCCTCATTAATTATGGTGATGGGGCTTAGTTTAGTTGGCGTTGTTGAAATTCCGCCTTTAAATTTCATTAAAAAAATGCCAAAATCAAAGGGTGCAAGTTTGGTTTTCTACCCGTTTTTATTGGGAATTTTGTTTGCGCTTGCAGCTACCCCTTGTTCAACGCCAATTTTAGCTTCTATTATGGGTTTTGCAACTTTATCAAAAGATATAACTTATTCTGCAATTTTACTTTTTCTTTTTTCATTGGGGCAAGGCTTAATTATAATTTTAACAGGCGTTTTCACATCTTTTATTAAAAATATAAGAGGGGTTAATAAATATAGTTCAATTTTAATGAAAATATGCGGAGTTTTACTTATAATATCTTCAATTTTAATTTTCTATAAAGTTTTTTCACCCTTTTTAAATTTTTAAGAATTGTTAACATAAAATTTCTTTTTTGTCATGAATTTTTCTTATTTTGTTTTTAATGATATAAGAAGGAAGGAAATTTTTGTATGGAAATTGGCAGCAAAACATATGAAACTCCCAAAATGGAAGTTCACCAAGGGTTAACTGCAGGGGCTGTTGCAGGCGGTGCAATAGGAACCGCTAAAGTATTAGCACCCCAATTAAAAGACAGTTTTTCAAAATCTATCGGTGCACAAAAAGATGCAATAGCCAAATTTAAAGATTCGGGCAAAACCGTTGATGAATATATTGGCGGTATGAGACAAAAAGTGCATGCAATGGATAAAGCAGGCAGTGTTCAAAAAACAATGAACGCTTTTGTTGAGAAAAATTTAACCGATAAGCGTGCAAGATATGAAAAAGCTTATTCGGAATTAATTGAAAAAGGCACAACAAAGGCTTATAAAGAAATAGACAGTACACAAAAACTTATTCAAGCAGGCAAGCCTTCAAAATTAACGGCAGCAAAAAGCGCAGTTGTTGATTTTGCGCTAAAGGCAAAAGATAAATATAATTCACTTTCAACAAACATTAAAGAAGGCTTAAAATCTACAAAAGGGGTTAAGGGCAAATTTAGAGCAGTTAAAGACGCAGTTATTAAATTTGCAAATGAAACTCCCTCTGTTAAAAAAGCAGGTAAATTTGCACTTGTAGGCGCTCTTATAGGCGCAGGTGCCGCCTTATTAGGCAAGGCTGTTTCAAGTGGTGAGGAAGAATAAAAATCTTTCAATTATCCATAAGTTTTAAAAAACCGCTTCATTTTGAAGCGGTTTCTTTTTTTATTTATCTTGAAGCCATTACCCTTGCGCAATGAACGCCTGAAGCTGAAGCTTGCATTAAGCCTCTTGTCACGCCTGCACCGTCGCCAATTGCAAAAAGGTTTTTAATTTCTTTAGATTCAAGCTCATTTGTAAGTTCGGGGCGTGCCGAATAGAATTTAACTTCAACACCATATAAAAGAGTGTATCTTGAAGCAACACCCGGGGCAATTTTATCAAGTGCATAAAGCATTTCTATTATGCTTAATAATTGCCTGTACGGTAAAACCAAGCTAAGGTCGCCTGGGGTTGCACATTCTAAGGTCGGTTGAATTATGCTTTCTTTAATTCTGTTTGGAGTTGACCTTTTACCATCTAAAAGGTCGCCAAACCTTTGAACCAAAACGCCGCCCGATAACATATTTGCTAAACTTGCAACATGTTGGCCATAGGTAATCGGTTCATTAAAAGGTTCCGTGAATTTTTTTGAAACCAAAAGCGCAAAGTTTGTGTTTTGGGTTTTCTTGTCAGCATCTGCGTAGCTATGGCCGTTTACTGTTTGAATGCCATTGTAGTTTTCAGAAACAACTTCGCCGTTTGGGTTCATACAAAATGTTCTAACTTCATCTCCAAAAGTTGGAGAATAATAAATTAATTTTGATTCATAAAGGCGGCTTGTAATAGGTTCCATAACAGCAGCAGGGAGTTCAACCCTAACGCCTACATCAACCGCATTATTTACAACATTTACGCCGTTTTTAATTAATTCTTTAGAAAACCAATCAGCGCCTTCTCTGCCGGGGGCAACAACAACGTATTGTGCTTCTATTGTTTCGCCGTTGTTTAATGTAATTCCTTTAATAACCCCATTTTCAACATTTAAGCTTTCAACGGTTTTATTGTTTATGATTTCAATTTTATCTTGAAGATAATCTTGCATATGTTTTAGAACATGAAGGCTTCTTTCTGTTCCTAAGTGCCTTACGGGTGAATGAACGAGCTTTAATTCAGCTAATGTGGCAGCACGTTCAATATCTAAAAATTTGCTTTTATCTCTGCCATATACAACATCTGTTGCGCCATGGTCTAAGTAAACATCATCGCAATATTGAATTAAGTTTTCAACATCTCTATAGCTTATGTAATCAACCAAATGGCCGCCAACATCAGGAGTTAGGGTTAATTTACCGTCTGAAAATGCGCCGGCGCCGCCCCAACCGCACAAAAGGCCGCAAGGTTTACATTGTGGGCAATTTTTGTGGCCGTTTCTTAATAAACAAGCTCTTTTTTCAATTCTTGCGCCCTTTTCAATTAAAACAACTTTCCAATCGGGTTTTAATTTAACAATTTCAAGAGCGGTGAAAATGCCCGCAGGGCCTGCACCAATGATTGCAACATTATACATAATTAAACCTCATATTTTTTGTTCATCCAAACCAAATAAGTTTAATACGAACAAAA
>DVKW01000116.1 GCA_018715855.1 Candidatus Galligastranaerophilus intestinigallinarum | reverse complement strand
TTTTATCATAAACCCCGATTAACTGCATTTTTGCATTTGAAGGATTAATTAAAGGCCCCAGAGCATTAAATATTGTTCTTACTTTTAAATCTTTTCTTACGGGAAGAATATTTTTCATTAAAGGGTTATATTTTGAAGCGAATAAAAAACAGATATTTAATTTATCAAGTATTTTTTTATTTTGATTTGAATCAAGATTAATATCTGCCCCCAGTATCTCTAAAACATCGGCGGCACCGGATTTAGAGGTTAATGATCTGTTCCCGTGTTTGGTAACGGGAACACCGCCCGAGG
Organism: Candidatus Galligastranaerophilus intestinigallinarum; assembly: GCA_018715855.1. Classification (GTDB taxonomy): domain Bacteria; phylum Cyanobacteriota; class Vampirovibrionia; order Gastranaerophilales; family Gastranaerophilaceae; genus Galligastranaerophilus_A; species Galligastranaerophilus_A intestinigallinarum. The sequence continues at coordinate 16,025 of DVKW01000116.1, read as the reverse complement.
CAACGATAAATGCGGCCGAGGTTGAAACGTTAAAAGTGCCCGCATTATCACCGCCCGTTCCTATGATATCAATTGCATTTTTATCGGTTGAAAATTGAATCGCTTTTTCTTTTAGAACTTCAACGGCGGATGTGATTTCATCAATGGTTTCGCCCTTCATTCTTAAACCCATTAAAAAAGCGCCCGCCTGAGAAGGCATTATTTTGCCTTCGGTAATTTTTTCCATGACGGCTTTCATTTCAAAATCGGTTAAATCTTTTTTTTCTGCCAGTTTTTTTATAATGTCGGTAATCATTTCATTTGTATTATACAAAAAAATCAACATTGAATTTATTTTTTGCTCTTGACATATTGAGTGTTATAAGACACAATAATAGTATGAAGCAACTTAAATACTTTGTTTTGGAAAACGGAAAATGCCCCTTTTTAATTTGGCTCAATGAACTTGATAAAATTACCCGCGCCAGAATAGATTCTAGACTCACAAGGCTTGCCTGCGGAAATTACGGCGAATATAAGCAATTGGACGGCAACATATCCGAATTAAAATTGAAATTCGGCTCCGGATACAGAATTTATTACACCGAAAAAAACAATACAATAATCATACTTCTTTGCGCGGGCGACAAAAAAACACAAAGCAAAGACATAAAAAAAGCAAAAGAATACTATTGTTTATTGAAAGGAAATGAAGATGACAAATAAATTTATTGATTTTAACGAAGATATTTTAAACAGATTAAAAGATGCCGAATATCAAAAAGAATTTTTAAATGCATCTCTTGAAGATTATATGACAGACGGTGATTTTAAAAGTTTTTATAAATCTCTTGAACTCGTAATTAAAGCAAGAGGCTCCGTAAGCGAGTTTGCCAAAAATGCAAAATTAAACAGAAGAAATTTATATTCATTGTTTAACGGCGAAAAAACCCCGAGGCTTGATACAATTGTTAAACTTTTAAATGAGCTTGGGTATTCATTGAAAATTGCATAAAATTATTTTATAAAATTCTCTAAAATTTTGTTTCCGTATTCGGTTAAAATGGATTCGGGGTGAAATTGAACGCCGTAGGTTTCATATTCTCTGTGTTTAAATGCCATAATTTCATCATCAAAGCTCCAGCCGATAACGGTTAAACATTTCGGAAGCGTTTTTGATTCGACCGCAAGAGAATGATATCTTGCAACTTCAATTATTGAAGGGAGACCTTTAAATAATTTGCATTCGTTATAAATTTTAATTTCGGAACTTTTGCCGTGCATTAATTCTTTTGCATAAACAATTTTTCCGCCCCAAGCTTCTCCTATTGCCTGATGTCCGAGACAAACTCCCAAAATCGGAATTTTGGGCGCCAAATTTTTTATTACGTCAATCGAAACCCCTGCCGCTTCGGGACGCCCCGGGCCCGGGGAAATTATAATCCTTTTCGGGTTTAATTTTTCAATTTCGGATACGCTTAATTCATCGTTTCTTATTACCTTGATATCAGGGTCGATTGCACCTATCATTTGATAAAGGTTGTATGTAAAACTGTCATAATTATCTATTATTAAAATCATAAATCTTCCTCTGACGATATTTTAAGCGCATTCATAACGGCTTTTGCCTTATTTAATGTTTCTTTATATTCGTTTTCGGGTATACTGTCATAGACAATTCCTGCCCCCGATCTTACAAAAACTTTGCCGTTCTTTTTAAATGCTATTCTTATTGCAATTGCGGTATCAAGATTGCCTCTTAAATCAATATATCCGATGGCGCCGCCATAGATTCCTCTTTTATTGTTTTCAAGCTCGTTTATAATCTCCATTGCTCTTATTTTTGGCGCGCCCGATAATGTCCCCGCGGGTAAAACCGCATATATCGCATCAAGCGCATTTTTATCTTCTCTTATAATTCCTTTGACGGTTGAACCTATATGCATAACGTGGGAAAATTTTTCAACACTCATATATTTTTCAACTTCAACCGTGCCGAATTTTGAAATTTTCCCGAGATCATTCCTCCCTAAATCCACAAGCATATTGTGTTCGGCAAGCTCTTTTTTATCCTGAATGAGTTCGATTTCAAGCGCCATATCTTCTTTTTCGTCTTTTCCTCTGGGTCTTGTGCCTGCCAAAGGAAACGTAAAAAGCTCCTCTCCCGTTAATTTAACGAGAGTTTCGGGTGATGCGCCCGCAATTTCAATATCATCGGATGAAAAATAAAACATATAAGGCGAAGGGTTTGTCGTTCTTAAAACCCTGTATGTGTCTAAAAGGCTGCCTTCAAAATCGGCTTCAAGCCTGTTTGATAAAACAACCTGAAAAATGTCCCCTTCTTTTATATAATTTTTGGCTTTTTCAACCATCGAGCAAAATTCATTTTCTTTAAATAATGGTTTAAAATCGCTTTTTAATTTGCCCCTGTATTCTTTTTCGGGGTTTTTATTTTTAATTAATTCCGATATTTCATTTAACATCAAAACCGCATTTTCATAATTTTCTTCAAAATTATCGGTTTTAACGTTTATTATAATCATTATTTTTTGTTTAACGTTATCAAATGCGATAACTTTATCAAAAAGCATTAAATCCAAATCTTTAAAGTTTTCAATGTCTTTGGCGTCTAATTTTAAATCGGGTTCCGCATATTTTATAAAATCATAAGAAAAATATCCGACAAGCCCCCCTGAAAACGTCGGAAGATAATCAAAATCGGCGGATTTATTATCATCTATTATTTGTTTTACGAATTCTTCGGGGTGAAGAGTATTATGGATTGTTTCTTCGCCGTTTTCATCCACAATCGTTAAAACGCCGTTAATACAACTTACTTCCGTTTTCGGGTTAAACCCCAAAAATGAATATCTTCCCCATTTTTGCGATTTTTCGGCACTTTCAAGCAAGAAACAATGGTGCCCCGCTTCTTTTAAAATTTTTAAAACCTGAACGGGCGTTTTAACATCGGAAAATATTTCCAAAGTAACGGGAATTGACCTGTAATCTTTTGTCAGCTTAAGCGCTTCTTCAAACGAGGGTTTAAATTTCATTTATTTTACCTTTATAAATTGTCATATAATTATACCTTAAAAAATTAAAAATGCCTTTCTTTACCATTAAATTATTAGTGCTAAAATTATTATAGTGAAATATTTTAAAGGAAGTTTTATGGAAAATATTGATTTGCATACCTTAAGGCACTCCTGCTCGCATATTATGGCGCAGGCTGTTCAAAATCTTTATCCTAATGCAAAGCTTGCAATAGGTCCCGCTATTGAAAACGGCTTTTACTATGATTTTGATATAGACGACCACACGCTAACAGACGATGATTTGAAAAAAATTGAAGACGAAATGAAACGTCTTATAAAAATGGATTTAAAATTTGAAAAACATTATATTGAAGACGTTCAAAAACAAATTGATGAATTTAAAGCGCAGGGTGAAATTTATAAAGCGGAACTATTGGAAGAACACAGAAACGATAATCCCACTTTATATTTAACGAAAGATAAAGACGGAAACGTTTTATTTAACGATTTGTGCTCCGGCCCTCATATAGATTCGACAAGACAAATAAAAGCATTTAAATTGTTATCCGTTGCAGGCGCATACTGGAGAGGCTCCGAAGACAACAAAATGCTTCAAAGAGTTTATGCTACCGCATTTTTAACAAAAGAGGACCTTGATAATTATATTAAAATGGTTGAAGAAGCCAAAAAAAGAGACCACAGAAAACTCGGCGTCCAATTGGATTTATTCTCAATTCATGATGAAATCGGTTCGGGGCTTGTATTGTGGCATCCCAATCTGGCGGTTGTAAGAGAAAATATTGAAAATTACTGGAGAGAAGAACACAGAAAAAGAGGATACGTTATCGTTAACACTCCTCATATCGCAAAAACGAAGCTCTGGGAATTATCGGGGCATATTGACCATTACAGAGAAAATATGTTCTTTGTTCAAAAAGAAGAAGATTCTGACGAACAATTCATAATTAAGCCCATGAACTGCCCCTTCCACATTTTAATTTATCAGGCTCAACGCCGCTCATACAGAGATTTACCGATAAGAATGGCGGAACTGGGCACCGTATACAGAAAAGAAAAATCCGGTGCATTAGGCGGGCTTACAAGGGTTCAAGGGTTTACCCAGGACGATGCGCATATTTTCTGCACGCCGGAGCAATTGGTTAATGAAATTAATGAAATCATTGATTTTGTAACCGATGCAATGAAAATCTTTAACATGACTTTTGAAGTCGAGCTTTCTACCCGCCCCGAGAGCTTTGTGGGTTCTCTTGAAAACTGGGAAAGAGCGGAAGCGGGCTTAAAAGAAGCCATGGATAAAAGAGGCATGAAATATGACATAAATGAAGGCGACGGCGCCTTTTACGGTCCGAAGATCGATTTTAAATTTAAAGATGCCATAGGAAGAACCTGGCAGTGCGCTACAATTCAATTGGATTTCAACCTGCCCGAAAGATTTGACCTTAAATATCAGGATAAAGACGGCGTTTTAAAAACCCCCGTTATGCTTCACAGGGTAGTTTTCGGTTCAATGGAAAGATTCCACGGCATTTTAATCGAGCATTATGCGGGTGCATTTCCCGTTTGGCTTGCGCCTTATCAGGTTGCAATCGTTCCGATTGCGGAAAGACACAACGAATATTGCGAAAAAATCTTTTACGAAATGAAACAAAAAGGTCTAAGAGTTCATTTTGATGACAGAAACGAATCCATGAATTATAAAATCAGAGATTGTCTGCAAAATAAAAAAATCCCTTATGTTGTCGTTATAGGCGATAAAGAAATCGAAAACAACGTTCTTGCAATAAGAAAAAGAGGAACGGGCCCGATAGGCGAAATGCTTACGGAAGATTTTATAAACAAACTTATAATTGAAAACAACACCAAAGGACAGGAAGAAATAAAATAAAACTATAGGATAAAAATTTATTTTGCGCCGTTTGAAATTTTTTTAAATTTCTTCGGCGCAATTTTATTAATCCTTAAAAATTGCTTAAAGGGGTAATAAAATATATTTTATTTATCTTAATAATAATAAAGAATGACACCGTTTTTGGTTTTTAATTAAACCAAAAAAGGGCGGTTTTGACGCCGCCCTTTTTAAAAAAGAATATTTCAAAAACTTATTTTTTGTTAACAAGTTCTTTGAATTTTTTGCCTGCTGAGAATGCAGGAACAGTTTTTGCGGCAATTTTGATTTCTTTGCCTGTTTGAGGATTTCTGCCTGTTCTTGCAGCTCTTTTGCGAGCTTCGAAAGTACCGAAACCTACTAAAGTAACTTTTTGTCCTTTAGAAACCGATTTTTGTACTGTTTCGATGAAGCTGTTTAAAACTTCAACTGCTTCTTTTTGTGTAACTTTTGCTTTTTTAGCAACTTCTTGTACTAATTCTTCTTTGTTCATTGTAGAACCCCTTTCTATATGTGTCTGATTATATTGAATTTTCTTATCTTTGGCAAGTTTTTTCTAAAAAAAATACAAAAATTATACTATTTTTATTAAAAACTTGTTATAATTAGTATATGGGAAATTTAAGGTGGTATGACAAAGACAGGTACCTAAGCGCTTTTATGACGCTTCTTGAAACATTGGATGAAAATGTTCAATCAGAAGTGGCCCTTGATATTTTGGCTGCCATTCCTAAGGTTATCAGCATGGATTGTGTTGCATTTTTAAGGCTTGTTGAAGAAAACGACCCAAGAAAATACAACCGCTGGTATGACAAAAACCCGAATATCCACAGGGTAGTAGAAGCAATTCGCCAACTTTCGGATGTTGAAAAAGAAAAACTTTATGAAAACATTCAAAGTATCATGCAACAATTCACGGAAATCGACTTAACGGGGCTTAAAATAAAAGAACAATGAAAAACATTTTAATCACAGGCTCCTCATCGGGAATTGGCAAAGTTGCGGCAGAAACTCTAAAAGCAGAAGGTTACAAAGTCTTTCAAACGGGCAGAAAACTTTTAGATATTGAAAATTATATAAGTATAAATCTTTCTGACCCGAATAATGTTAATAAACTTTATAATTGCGTCAAAGAAAACTTTGGCGATATTGACATACTTATAAATAATGCAGGCGAATACGTTTATTCCCCAATTGATAAAATGAAGCCAGATGAAATCATTCAAATTTTTAATTCAAATTTTATCTCGCACTATTATTTAACAAGCCTTGTTGTTCCTTATATGAAACAAAAAAAATTCGGAAGAATAGTTAATATAGCTTCAATTTCAGGCGTTGTGGGAGAAGCAAACGCAAGCTTATACAGTGCCACAAAATCTGCATATTTCGGGTTCTCAAAGGCTTTAGCGTTAGAATTAGCTGAATATAATATAACGGTTAATTCAATTTCCCCCGGCTGGGTTGAAACACAATTAACCGAAAATGCACTGAGCGAAGAAGAAAAAAAAGAAACGCTTGATGTAATTCCCCAAAAAAGGTTTGTTGAGCCTGTTGAAGTTGCAAATTTAATTAAATATTTAATCTCAGATAACGCAAAAGGAATAACGGGGCAAAATATTAACCTTTGTGCAGGGCTTTCTTGCGGGTGCTAATTTGTAAATTTGTTACAAAACCTTCATAATTTAGCAATAAATTTTCTTTAGAAGTTTTTTCAAGCTAAAATCAAGAAAAGGCTTAAATAATTAATGAAGTGTGGTTTGAATAGTTCTTTTTCGAATATTAATTTCGGTTTTGGTGCCGAAAACAGTTCTATGAAAAATGCGAAATTGAATTTTGGAGCCGTTACGCCGCCTGATAAGCTGCCTAATGTCTCCCTTAGAGATACCATATCAAGCTATGAATACCCCAAAAGTTCAATGAAACTTGGGGGAGAAAATACTTTAAATGCGGGCAAAGTTAGTGCAGGGTTAGCATTTTCTGCAATGGCTTTGTCCTTAATTTCTTTATTGCCTTTTATTCGAAAGCATTGATAACAGTTAATTTGAAGGGTACAAAATGAGGATTGTAAGTTTAGAAAATTATCGCTTAAATTCAGTTAATTTTGAAGGCAGAAGCAAGAGAAGACAAAAACACGAAAAGAAAGAAGGATACCAAAGGCCAAGCTGGACGCCTGAATTTTATTTTGAATACGGTTCAAAATTTCAAGAAGGCTATGACCCTTTTCTTGTCGGCGTAAATGCTCAAAAATCCGCTAAAAGCGCTCACCCTTTCAGCCAATCCTATTTTGATTTTGACAAATTATCAAAAATAGAACTTCCTGATGAAGTTAAAGAAAAACCTGCCCCTTTTGAAAAAACCCATGGAAAATATATTCTTGACAGATATCAACAAGAAGCAATTGATGCTTATACAAAAGAAAATGCTACAACAATTGTTTCTGCTCCAACAGGAACAGGAAAAACATTAATTGCTGAATATGCAATTAAAGACGCTTTAGATAAAGGCAAAAAATTAATTTATCTTTCCCCCTTGAAAGCTTTAAGTAATGAAAAATATACGGAATTTTCAAAGCTTTTCGGTGAATACGATGAAGATGGCAACCTTGTAAATACAGATAACATAGGCCTTTTAACAGGTGATACCCAAATTAACCCTGATGCGCCGATTCTTGTCATGACAACGGAAATTTACAGAAATTCGCTTTTATCAAGCGATAAAAGGATAGCCGATATTGAATATTCGGATTATGACGGCGTTATTTATGATGAATTTCATTATATGGGTGACAGAGAAAGAGGCACGGTTTGGGAAGAAGCAGTTATGAACACTCCAAGCCATATGAAACAAATGATGCTGTCTGCAACGGCTTCAAATGCTCAAGATATTGAAGCTTGGCTTTCTGAATTAAACGGAACCATTCCCACCCACCTTGTAAATGTGCCTGAATCTGAAAGGCATGTTCCTTTAAGGGAATATATTTTAACAAAAGATGATGAAGGAAATCTTCAGCTTGAAGCTGCCAAAACTCATAAAATAGACCTTTATCAATTTGAAAACAGAATTAATTCTTCAGACAGGCAATTAGCCGTTGCTAATGAAGCGGCAGAAATTTTAGGTTTGGAAGATTATGACGCCTTGACTCAATATTTAAGAGGTTTAGCAGGCAGAAGAAACGAAGTAAACGCAGGCTATCTGGCTGAAAAATTAAAAGAAGCGGGCGCTGATAAAGATAAAGCGGAAGCAATCGGGCTTATTTTATCAAACAGGGGTTCAACCACAATTAAAAAAGAACCCGAAGGAACTTTTGTTGATAACCCGAAATTCAGCAAAGTTATTAAACTTTTAAACGATAAAAAAATGACCCCTGCCCTATTTTATGTATTTTCCAAAAAAGGCTGCAACAAAGAAATGGAAAAAGCGGCAGATCATTCTGAAAGCTTATTGACACCCGAAGAATCCAAAATGGTTTATGATGAGGTTCAAAAGGCGAAAGAAAAAGGCGTATATTTAGGCTCAGATTTTGATGATATGGAATTAGAACGCCTAATGAAAGGTTTTGCGGTTCACCATGCAGGAAAACTCCCTGCCTATAAAAGCCTTGTTGAAAATTTGGCAAGAAAAGGGCTTGTTAAGGCTTGTTTTGCAACAGATACATTAATTGCAGGTATAGACATGCCAATCAGAACAACAGTGTTTCCTTCAATGGAAAAATTTGACGGCAAAGAAATAACGGAAATTTCAAACGCTTCTTTCAAACAAGGCTCGGGCCGTGCAGGAAGAAGGGGAAAAGATGAAATAGGAAACGTTATTGTAATTCCATACGACCTTGAACAATATGAAACTTACGTTCAAAAAACTTCTTCAAAAGATACTGCAATAAGAAGCCAATATCAAATTTCATACGCTTCAATTTTATCCGAAAGAAATTTGAACAATTTTGATGATATGCTCTTAAGAACATTCGCAGGGCACCAAAATGCAGACAGCATTGAAAGAAATGAAAATGTTGTTAGCGAAAGACTTGATATATTAAAATCCTTTGGCTATGTTGAACAAAATGAAGACGGAACATATACAAGAACCAAAAAAGGTGAACTTGCAAAGAGCGTTTTTGGCATAAACGAAATTATTATGACCGAATTATTGCTTGACCCTAAATATTTAAGCGGCATGACCAAACAAGAATTAATTGCAATTTGTTCAATGTTTTCAGATGTTAAAGACGAAAACCCCTCAAGAGAATTTAAGGGTGATGTTGCCTATTTGAATGATTCTCTAACGCCAATTTTAAATTTGGTTGATGATGTTGACCAGTTTGAAGCAGCCCATGGCATAAAAGAAGAACCAACCCCAATAAGCACAAACCTTGCACCTTATATTGTTGAATTTTCCGAACTTCCTGATGATAGAGATGATGCAATAAAAGGCTGGGGAGAAATTATGAATAAATTAAGAGAAAAAGAATTAATTTATCATAATGGCGACTTTTTAAGAGTTATTAACGGCACAATAGACATTTTAAAACTTGTTTATGAACTATCCCCTGATAAAGAAGTTCAAGATAATGCAATGGAAGCTATTTTAAGCTTGAAGAAACCACCCGTTGTAGATATCTTTAACTATGAATTAAGCAAAAATAAAGAAGAATAAGAAGCCTTATTTTATAAATAAAAATACAGCCCTTAATTTTAAGGGCTGTATCAGTTTATGCAAATTTTAAACTAAACTTTTGCAACGTTAACTTGTTTAACAACGTTTTCAAGAGCTTCAAGAGCGTCAGCAGGAAGTTTATCAATGCCTGCTTTTTCTGTTTCTCTTGATTTAACGAAGTTAATTCTGTCTTGCATTCTTGCTGCAAATTGTTCAGCATATTCTTTGTTGCTGAATGATGCATCAAAGCCGTCGATATCCATAATTTCGATATCGGTGAAGTTTTCCCATTTGTGGAATTTAGCTGTACCTTCAACGATAGCTTCAATGATACCAAGTGTGTGAGCCGGTTTAACTTTTGTGCCCATAAATTCACCTGTATTTAAGATGTAGCAATCAACGCCGTCTGCGATTAATTGTTTAAATCTTGTATAATCCATTTCCAAAGGATAAACTCTGAACGGGTTAGCATAAGGTTCAACAACTAATGCGTTCGGGTCAACGCCTTTTGCCAATCTTTCAGCAGATGATCTTTTTGTAGCTAAGGTTGCACCCATAGCAGAACCTAATGAAGCACCTGATAATTTTAATACAGGAGGAATTGTAGGATCTTTCATCAACCAGAAGATAGCGTTAATAGGTTCATTAATTCTATCTACTCTGTTTGGAGACCAAAGTTTTGATTTAACTGCACGGCCGTTACCGTTTCTGATATCTTCCGTGATTGAAACAACTTTGCCGTCTGCTAATTGAATAGCGCCTGCGTTTTGTTGAGTCAAAATGTATTTGTTATCAGCGCAGCCGATTGGGTAATCTGCTGTTTTATCGAAATATGCAGGTTCTAATGCGATTGAATATTTATCGTGGATGTTGATGATAAATGCGTCATCGTGAAGAACCGTTATATTGTATTTATCATTGTGTTTTGCGTGAGTAATTGTTGATTTGCCTGAACCTGACAAGCCAAATACTGCAACTTGGAATGATTTGTCATTTCCTAAGTTATATCTTTTCATGCCGCCATGGCAAGAAGCGTAACCGTTTCTTGCAGCGCAACCCCAAGCAAGAGTTAATGTGCCTTTTTTGTGTTCGCCGAAGTATCTCATACCTAAAATTGCTGCACAGTTGTGTACAGGGTCAAAGAATGTTAAACCGTATGGGAAATCAGGGTGTGTCCAATCAGGATCTGAGAAAATGAAAAGGTCACCTTCGTTGATTTCTCTTGAATTTGCATACATATTTGAATAGTATTCGTTAATGTATTGGAAGTTTAACATCCAAGAATACATAATGTTTTCAAAGCCTTCAGGAATTAAAAGATGAGCTTTAACCATAAAGTCTTCTTCCAAACCTACAACAACTTCGGTTTTATACATTAATCTGTCGCGTGTGCCATAAATTGCTTCACGAATGATAGGCAATAAATAAGCTAAATCGCAATTGGGTTCGCCAACGATTTTTCTTGCTGCAGCGCAACGGCCAACAACAGTGCCATCGTTGAATAATAATTGATTAGCGCCTTTTGGAAGGCCGATTTTTTCAGGCTCATAAACAGGCATGCCTGTAAGTTCAATTGTTCCGGGGCTGTTTAATGCTAATTTGTAAGCTTCGGAAACTGTTTGAACATGTTCTACATTGTTGCCGAAAAACGGTGCAGTAATTGTTGCACGAGCAGCTGAATAAAGCTGTTTCAATTCTTCGGAGTTTGTGAAAAATTCTTTTGTGCTCATAAAATATCTCCTTTTTTGTATATTGATGCAATACACTAAAGCTATTCTACCACAAAAATTTTATGGTAAAATCAAATTAAATTAAAAAAAAGGAGTAAATTAATGGAAACAGCTGTCAAATATGATGTAAAAGATATAAATTTAGCCGAACAAGGCAAAAAAAATATTGAATGGGCAATGAAAGATATGCCTGTTTTAAACCAAATTAAAGAAAGGTTTAAAAAAGAACAACCCTTTAAGGGTTTAAGATTAACCGCTTGCGTTCATGTTACAAAAGAAACGGCAGCCCTTTGCATTGCAATGAAAGAAGGCGGCGCAGATGCGGTTTTAGCGGCTTCTAACCCGCTATCCACTCAAGATGACGTTGCAGCAGCCCTTGTAAAATATTGGGATATTCCGGTTTTTGCTATTGCGGGCGAAGACAAAGAAACTTACCAAAACCATGTGGATACGGTTTTAAGCCATAAACCCCACTTAATTATAGATGACGGGTGTGACCTTGTTGCAACGGTTCATTCAAAAAGAAGAGATTTATTGGAAAATATAATAGGTTCAACAGAAGAAACAACAACAGGCATTATAAGATTAAAAGCAATGGAAAAAGACGGCTCGCTTGAATTTCCCGCATTAGGTGTTAATGAAAGTTTAACAAAACATTTATATGATAACCGCTACGGTACAGGGCAATCTTTAATGGATGGCTTTATTAGAGCAACAAACATTCTTCTTGCAGGAAAAACTGTTGTAATTTGCGGTTATGGCTGGTGCGGCAGGGGCTCTGCCACAAGAGCAAGGGGCTTGGGTGCAAATGTCATAGTAACTGAAGTTGACCCATTGAAGGCGCTTGAAGCTGCAATGGATGGTTTTAGAGTAATGCCGATTGCTGAAGCTTCTTTAATAGGTGATATTTTCTTAACCGTAACAGGCGATAAAAATGTTATTGATGTTTGCCATATGTTAACTATGAAAGACGGCGCATTTGTTGGTAATGCAGGCCATTTTGATGTTGAAGTTAATGTAAACGGTTTAAAAAATCATGTTGTTGAATATAAAAATATTCGCCCTTCACTGGATGAATGGGTTTTAGACAACGGCAAAAGCATTTATGTTTTATGCGAAGGCAGGCTTGTTAATTTAGTTGCAGCGGAAGGCCACCCTGCAAGCGTTATGGATATGAGCTTTGCAAACCAAGCATTGGGCATAGAATTTATCTTAAAAAATAAAGGTAAATTAGAAAATAAATTATATTGTCTTCCAAAATCCGTTGATGTTGAAATTGCTAAAATTAAATTAGATTCAATGGGAATAAAAATTGATACACTAACAAAAGAACAGGAAAAATACTTAAACAGCTGGACGCAAGGAACATAGAAAAATGAAATTGGATGAAATCTGCAAAATTTTATCAGGCCTTAAAATGACCTTAGTTTCAATGATATTTCTTATTTTAAGTGCTATTTTGGCATTTTTTAAAATATCATTTATGTTTGATTTTGCAGTTTTTACCATAATAATTTCAGGCGTTCCCATAATTTATTATGGTTTAAAGAATTTATTTTTAAATAAAAAATTAACAGCCTCTCTTTTAATTTCAATTGCAATGACGGCTGCAATTTTAACAAACGAAATTTTTGCAGCGGCTGAAGTTGCCTTTATTATGGCACTTGGCGGAATTTTAGAAGACCTTACAATTGATAAAGCCAAAAAAGGAATAACAAAACTTTTAAACCTTGCTCCAAAGAAGGCAAGAAAATTAAACATTAACGATAATTTGGTAAAAGAAGAAATTGTTCCTGCAGAAACTATTCAAAAAGGCGATATAATAAGAGTTTTAGCGGGTGAAGATATACCATCGGACGGCGTTATTATCTCGGGTGAAACTTCAATTAACCAAGCAATTGTAACGGGGGAATCCATTCCTGTCGATAAACAAAAAGGCGACAGTGTTTTTTCGGGAACCACAAATTGCTATGGCGTTATTGATGTTGAAGTTACAAAAGAATATAAAGATTCAACCGTTCAAAAGTTGATTAAATTGGTAAAAGAAGCAGAAAACAAAAAAGCGCCCACACAAAAAATTGCGGATAAGTGGGCAAGCGTTTTAATACCTTTGGCTATTTTATTTGCAATTATTGTATATTTAATAACAGGTGAAATTTCAAGAGCAGTTACCGTTTTGGTTGTTTTTTGCCCCTGTTCTTTTGTTCTTGCAACGCCAACATCCATTATGGCTGCAATTGGTAATGCAACAAAAAAAGGAATTATTATAAAAGATGGTATCGGGCTTGAAACAATCGGCAAGTGCACTACTTTTGCCTTTGATAAAACAGGCACTTTAACAAAAGGCAAATTAACCGTTTCAAATATTGAAAAATTTTCTGACGTTTCAGTTGATGATATTTTATATTTTGCTGCATCAAGTGAAATGAAATCGGAACACCCAATAGCTCGTGCCGTTGTTGAATATGCCCTATCAAAAGATTTTAAATTAAATGAAACAGTCGATTTTAAAATGTTTTCAGGCAAAGGAATTTATTCAAAGCTTGATAACAAAAGAATTTATATCGGCAATGAAAAATTTATGGAAGATAACAACATTGAATTAACGGGTGAAATGAAAAAAGCAGTTAATTCAAAAAGGCTTGATGGCAAAATTACCCTTATTGTTGCAGTTGATAAACAGCCAAAAGGCTTTATTGCGCTTTCAGATACAATTAAAGAAAATTCAGTTAAAGCAATAGAAACCTTGAATAATGAATTGAACCTTGAAACAATTCTATTAACGGGTGATAACAAATTAACAGCAGGCTATTTTGCAAAAAAAGCAGGCGTTAAAACGGTTTATTCAAACCTTATGCCAAAAGAAAAAGCAATGAAAATTGAAGAACTTCAAAAAGAAGGCAAAACGGTTTGCATGATAGGTGATGGCGTGAATGATGCAATTGCATTGAAAACGGCAAATGTCGGTGTTTCTATGGGAAGCTTTGGTTCTGACATTGCAATAGAAAGTTCTGACATTATAATTACAGGCGATGACCCGAATAAAATTTCTTATTTAAAGAAACTATCAAACGCCACAATCAAAACAATAAAAACAAACATCATAATTTCAATGACAATAAATGTTATTTCCCTAACTCTATCTGCATTTGGAATTTTAGTTCCCATAACAGGTGCCATTGTTCATAATTTTGCATCAATTTTGGTTGTTTTAAATGCAAGCTTTTTATACGACAAAAAAATAAACTGATGTCGGATTAAAAATTTTTCCTTTTAATTTATAAAAAAATTGAAAGGAGAAGATTATGAAAAAATATATTTGTGTAGTTTGCAGTTATGTTTATGACCCTGAAATAGGGGATGATGTTCAAAATATTCCTAAGGGAACAGAATTTGAATCACTCCCTGATGATTGGGTTTGCCCCGAATGCGGCGCAACTAAAGATGAATTTAGAGAAGTTTTATAAAAAAATTTTTTATGCTAAAATAAATGTGCCGTGCTCCACGGGGCGTTGCGAACTCTTGACCTGAAGCTTATGCAGGGTGCAGAGCCTGTTATGAGGGGCTATTTGGTTTGTTATTGAACTTTGAATATTGTTGATATTTTTTATTTAAGTGGCGATTATGCTTCGAACCGTGTCAGGATGGAAACATAGCAGCACTAAGATGATGTTAACGGGTACTTGGTAAAAAACGGAGATATGAAAAGTGAAATGCTTATTGAATAGTAACGATAGACAGTGGCACGGTTATTTATTAAAAAAGCTCCCTTAAATTAAGGGAGCTTTTAATTTGTCTTTATTTCTTATGCCATTTGTGAGCAGCAACCAACTTCGCAGCCTAAGAATTCTTTTGCTTCATTCATTCTTACTTTAATTCTGCCGTCAACTGCAATGCCTTCGCCTGTTTTTTCAGAAATTAAAAGCGGGTTAATATCAAGTTCATCAATGAATTTGAAATCATTAACAAGTTGAGATAACCTTAACAATGTTTCTTCAATTTGATTGATTTGTGCAGGTGTTGTGCCTCTTGCGCCTTGAAGAAGTTTGTATGCTTTAACTGATTGAACCATTTCTTTTGCATCAACATCAGTTAAAGGTGCAATTCTAAATGTAACATCTTTCAAGGTTTCAACAAACACGCCGCCTAAACCAAACATCATCATTGGGCCATATTGCGGGTCTGTTGCAATACCGCAAACCATTTCACGGTTGCCTTTAACCATTTCTTGAATAATAACGCCTTCTAAACCTTCAAGTAAGCCTTTTTCTTCAAGACGGCCTAACAAAGCTTCATATTCTTTTCTTAATTGTTCTTCTGACCTTATGTTTACAACAACGCCGCCAACATCTGTTTTATGAGATGTTGTTTTTGATGTCATTTTCATAACAACAGGATATCCGATTGAATTACCCAATGTAACAGCTTCATCAATGTTTGTTGCTAAGCCGTATTTGCAAGCTCTGATGTCATAAGCTTGAAGAACATCAATTGATTCTAAAGTTGTAAGCTGGTCTCTGCCTTCTTTAACAGATTTTAGGATAATTTCTTTAACTTTTTGTCTGTCAACATCAAAGCAAGGAACTTTGCCTTCGGGTCTTTCCATCCAAAGTCTTTGTTGGTTTAACCTGTTAAGTCCGTCTGCTGCTTCTTCAGCGTACATAAAGAATGGCATATTAACATTCATATCAGATAATCTTGAGAAAAATTCGCTCTTTGTCATAA
>DVKW01000115.1 GCA_018715855.1 Candidatus Galligastranaerophilus intestinigallinarum | reverse complement strand
ACCTTTATTGCCTGCCTTTGTGCCTGCACGTTCAATTGCCTGCTCAATATTATCTGTTGTTAAAACACCAAATATAACAGGGATTTCTTCAGATAATGAAACAGAAGCAATGCCTTTTGAAAGTTCGTTTGCAACAAAATCAAAATGCGGTGTTTGCCCCTTTATAATAGCGCCCAGAGCAACAATTGCGCCGTAACCCTTTTTTGCCATTTTTTTGCACATTAAAGGAATTTCAAAAGCGCCCGGCACCCAAACAACATCAATATTTTCTTCTTTTACGCCATGGCGAATAAAAGCATCCAGTGCGCCTTGAAGAAGTTTTGAACCGATAAAATCATTGAATCTTGAAATTACAATACAAAATTTATCGGTTTCTTTTGCGGTTAATTTGCCTTCAAATACTTTTACCATAATTTAACCTATTTACTTTCTATTACTTTTGCGTCAATCACAGCTTCTTTTGCTGAATTTGCTTTTTTATTTTCATCTTCTTTTTCAAGCTGTTTATTAATTATAACAGTTTGAGCAATTTGGAAGATGTTTGATGTAACAAGATATAATAAAACACCTGCAGGAATTGGAACAAAAAGGAATGTAACCGTTATCATTACAGGCATGACAGTTGTCATTGATTTTTGAATGGCTGCTTGTTGAGGGTCTTGGTTTTGAGTTTTTGTTTGCGCCATCATAACTTTTTGCATTAAAACCATTGTTAATACAAATAATACAAGCAAGAAGATAACATCATAATGAATGGTTTCAACAGCTTTTATAGTTGGCACTTGTGCCGTTAAAATGTCGCCTGTTCTGTTGAATGTAACATTTTCCGTTTCTCTTGTTTGTGCATTTGAAACTTTAACTTCAACTTTTTGAATATTGTTTAATGTTGCAAAGTTCAAGTTTAAATTATCCATTTGAAGTTTAAGATCAATTGGTTCTCCGGGGGTAATTTCACCCTGAACGGTAACTGCTTTTTGCGGGTTTTGAATTTTAACATCGTCTAAAATTTTGCCGTCTTTTAAGAAAACTTTTGCAACTTTACCGGATTGCAACCTAACGTATCTTTCCACTTGGAATTTGCCGTCGTTTGATAAGCCCGCATTACTTCTGATTGTTGCATCTAACCTTTTTACAAAAAGAAAATCTGCATTTCCCGCTTGCTCAATAAAATACGGGCTCATTAAAGCGGAATATAAAAGAATGAAAATAGGAAGCTGAATTAACATAGGCAAGCACCCTGCCATCGGGTTTACTTTGTTTTCTTTCCAAAATTCCATCATTTTTTGCTGCATCATCTCAGGGTTAGATTTATATCTTTCCTGAATTAACTTAATTTTTGGCTGAACCATTTGCATGGTTTTCATGGATTTTTGTTGTGAAACATTAGCCGGCCACAAAGCAAACCTTATAATTAAGGTTAAAATTATGATTGCAACGCCCCAATTGCCCACTAAATCTGCCAAAAGTTTTAAAAATTGTATTGTTAATGCTGTAAAATCCATATTTTCTCTATTTCCCCATTATAAAATAATTTTAATCGTTACTGTTGATTTTATTATAAACATGATAATATTTACAATTATGAGTAACTTTTTTGATACAATTTGCGCAATAGCAACTCCCATAGCAAAAGGGGGAGTTGGAATTATAAGGGTTTCGGGGGAAACATCTAAAGATGTTGTTAAAAAATTTTTTAACAAAGAAATAATTCCAAATAAAATAAACCATGGTTGGATTGTTCATAACAATAAAAAAATTGATGAAGTTATTGTTTTATATTTTGTATCCCCAAGAAGTTTTACAGGGGAAGATGTTGTTGAAATTCAAACCCATGGCTCGCCTGTTATTTTAAAAGAAATTTTAAACCTTTTACTAACAAACGGCGCAAGGCTTGCTACCAAGGGCGAATTTACAAAAAGGGCTTTTTTAAACCACAAAATGGATTTATCTGAAGCAGAGGCTGTTTTAGAATTAATTGAATCAAAAAGTGTAAAATCAGCTTCTTTGAATGCTTCAAATTTATCCGGCAGTTTAAGAGAAGCAATTCAAAATATGAGAGATGAAATTATTGAAATTTTGGCTAAAATTACAGCCTCGATTGATTTTCCCGAAGATGTGCAAGAAGTTCCTTATGAATTAATTGAAGAAAAATTAACCAAAATAAAAGAAAAAATTGAAAATATTTTAAAGGGCGCAAAATCGCACAATATTTTAAGAGAAGGCATTAAAATTGCAGTTGTCGGCCGCCCGAATGTGGGTAAATCATCTCTTTTTAATGCGCTTTTAAATTTAAAAAGAGCAATTGTAACTGATATTGCAGGCACAACAAGAGATATAATAACAGAAAGCTTTGATATTAATGGAATTAATGCCACTTTAACAGACACCGCAGGCATTAGAGAAGATAATAAAATTGATACGGTTGAAAAAATAGGCATAAATAAAGCAAAAGAAACAATTGAAGATTCAGACATTGTTTTACTTTTGTTTGACGGAACAATTGGCATAACAAAAGAAGATGAAGAAATTTTTGAATTAGCCAAAAACAAAAAAACAATTTTAATTTCAACAAAACAAGATATTAATGAAAAAACCTATGAAGGGGTGCTTCCAATAAGTTCTAAAACAGGCAAAAACATTGAAGAATTAAAAGAATTAATTTATAAAAATGTTATTGACGTTGATGTTGATAACATTGAGTTTACAACAAACCAAAGACAGCAAGAAGGCCTTCAAAATGCGCTTATTGCAATAAACAATGCGCTTTTAGGCGCAAAAAACGAAGAACTTCAAGATTTAATTTCAATAGATATAAAAACAGCCCTAATTTCACTTGGTGAAATAACGGGTGAAGTTATAAACGATGAAATTTTAA
>DVKW01000114.1 GCA_018715855.1 Candidatus Galligastranaerophilus intestinigallinarum | reverse complement strand
ACCGCACATTAAGTAAAATTTTAGATAAACTTGAAATTTCAAAAACTTTTGACTGGTTAAATATTGAAGAAGACCCGTTTTTCCACGGTATAGGAAAAGACATTAAAAATGGTTCATTTTATGATTGGTCACTTGATATAACAGTTACAAGCAAAAATGAAAAAGGTGAAACATATTTCCCTGTAATTAATTCTCTTCACTATGAAACAAAATTAAAAGATTACCCGATTGGCACTGTTTCTTTAATTACAGACCCTGACCATGACAGGTTATCTGTTGTTAAAATTGAAGATATTAAAAATGTTGATGAAGTTAAAAAAATAGGCGTTGATTACACAATTTTGGATGAAAACAGAATTCTTTGTATATTTTCAGCTAACCAAGCATTTTTAATGATTGTTGACTACATTAAAGATGAACTTAAACAAACGGGCAAATTCAATGACTATGAAAGATTTATGGTAAAAACAACGGCAAGTTCAAAAAGCTGGGATGAATGGGCAAAATTTAACAATATTAAGGTTATAAATACGCCCGTTGGCTTTAAAGAAATTGCAAACGTTGTTAAAAAAGTTGAATTTCAAATTGAAAATAAAGTTCAAGATATTGTTGTTGAAGATATTTTCAATAATAAAATTCACTTGGGTTCTTCACCTAGAATGATTTTTGGCGGCGAAGAATCAGGCGGCATGATAATTGGTTCAAACGATGAAATAAAATCATTAAATAACAGAATGGCACTTTCTATGAGGGAAAAAAGCGCAACAGAAGCAATTATTGCAGCTTCAGGGCTTATTTCAACTTTAGATATTCCATTATATAAACACTTAGAAAACGTTTATAAAAATAATAATATCATCGCAAAATTTGATGTTAGAGATGATATAGCTTACTATAACGAATCAGAACCCGATATCAACAAATTAAAAATTGCAAAAACCGAAGGCGAAAAATTAAGAACCAAAAACGATATTTTCTATTTGGCACTTGCAATCGGCTTATATGAAAATAAAATCACTTTAGATAACATTAAAGAAATTTTATCTTCAACATTTGAAACACTTGATTTTTCAAACCTTTCAGGCGTTTATTTTGTGGGTGACGGCACATATTTCAACTTCGACGATAAATTCATTGAAATAAGGCCATCAGGAACGGATGCCAAAACAAAAGCATACGCAGGCGGCAAAAACAAAGAAGTTTTAGCCCAATATTCAAAATTAATGGGTAATTATTCAGGCGATTTGAACGAAACTTACCTAAAATATTTAACAAAAGAATATGTTCAACAATCAAAAGAAATCTCTTATTCAATTTATTCAAAATATGCAAATAAAGACATTGATAAAAGAGAATTTAAAATACCGAATTACAATTTTTAAAATATGAGGATATAAAAATGGCAGGAAATGAACAGATTTTGAAAGCAAAATTTAACGATTACGTACAATCGCTTGAAACATACATCATGTTTCAAATTAAAGCAAAGCAATTGGCGCTGACGGAAGAATTAACAAAGAAAAACAGAAAACCAATTGCACTTTCAATGGGCGCTCCTGTCGATATGGTGCCAATGTTTGCGGTTGAAACTTTAAAAAGTGTTTTGGATGACCCTTCAATTCACACATATTCAACACCAAAAGGCGAAACATATTTCTTAGAAGCAGTTGCAAGAAGAATGAAAAAAAGATTTGGGGTTGAACTTGACCCTAAAAAAGAAGTTTATTCTTTAATCGGTTCAAAAGAAGGCATTGCAAACTTAATAAGAGAATTAATTAACCCTGTTGTTGATGAAAAAGAACGTGACATTATTATGTGCCCAAACCCAGGCTATGCAAGCTATAAAGAAATGGTTAAAGTATCAGGCGGCCTATTTTGGGGTGTTCCTTTGTTAGAAGAAAACAATTATCAACCAGATTTAGAAAATGAATTAACCAAAATTTTAAATGCAGGCTATAAAAAAGAAAAAATTAAAGCATTAATTATAAACTACCCAAATAACCCTCTTGGCGTTACTTGTGATTTTGATTATATGCAAAAATGCGTTGATTTTTGTTTGAAAAATAACATCATCTTAATTTCAGATAATGCTTATGCTGAAATTTATTTTGATGAAAACGACAAACCAAGAAGCATTTTAGAATGCAAAGGTGCAAAAGATATTGCCGTTGAATTCCACAGTTTTTCAAAACCCTATGCTATGACAGGCTGGAGAATGGGCTTTGTTTGCGGTAATGAAACAATTGTTTCTATGCTTGGCAAATTAAAATCTACAATTGATACAGGCATTTTTAAAGCATTACAATTAACAGGCGCAAAGCTTCTTGATTCAAAAGAAGGCGATGAATATATTAATGAAGCAAATAGAAAATTTAAACATAAAATTCAAAAATTTGTAGATGGGCTAAATGCTCTTGGCTACAATGTTAAAATGCCAAAAGCTTCATTTTATCTTTGGGTAAAAATTCCGCCAAGATATAACGGAGATTCTAAAAAATTCACTGATGACCTTCTTGAAAAATCAGGCATTGTAATAGTGCCAGGTGTTGCCTTTGGCGATTTAGGCAAAGGATATGTAAGAATGTCTGTTACAGCCTCTGAAAGTTCATTAGATGAAGTTATTGAAAGAATGAAAGCTGATGGACACAACTTCTAAATTAAAAGTTGCAATTATAGATTATGAAGCGGGAAATGTTCAAAGTATAGCAAACACATTGTCATACTTGAATATTTCCCACATAATAACATCTGATAAAAATGAAATAAAATCTGCAGATAAAATAATTTTTCCTGGCCAAGGGCATTTTGAGCAGGCAATAAAAAAATTAAAATCGAAAGATATGTTTCATTTTATTCAAGATTTAACAACTAAAAATAAAGATTTTTTAGGTATTTGCCTTGGTCTGCAGGTTTTATTTGAAAAATCGGAAGAAGCCCCAAACGTTGAAGGCTTAAAAATTTTTGAAGGGGAAGTTTTAAAATTTAGAGAAGGTAAAACCCCCCAAATTGGCTGGGCAGAAATTAAAACAACCAAAAATAATACGTTATTGAATGATGAATATTTTTATTTTGTAAATTCTTATTATGTAAAACCGAAAGATGAAAATATAATAAGTTCTTACGGTAAATATTTCATTGATTATTGCGCAAGTGTTGAAAAAAATAATGTTACGGCAGTGCAATTTCACCCAGAAAAAAGTTCAACTGCCGGCATGAACTTTTTTAAAAATTGGCTTAATAAATAAAAAGGAATTTTTTTATGGAAAATTTTGATTACGGTTTAAGTTTAGAAGAATTAAAAAAAAGAACAAATAAAGATTATCTTACAGATAAAAAAATGCTAACCCCAAATAGCGAAGAATACTTAAATTTAGATGAAAACGACAAAATTGCCCTAAAATATCTTGTTAAAGCAGCCTACATTTTAGAAACAATAAATGAAAGGCTTGATAACAGGAAAAATCTTCCTTTTAAAAATTGGCTGAATGAAAAAATTAAAGAATACGATGAAAGGGCAATTTTAACAAAAATTTTGTATGACGCCCAAAAAGGAATGTGCGCAATAGACACAGAAACAAACAAAATTAATTTAGAAAAAAATACATTTGAACTAAAAGGCAAAGGCTTTTACCCTGAAGATTTAGGGGTTAGTGAATTTCATTCAATTTTAATTAAAATGTTAAATGAAAATAAAATTGATGAAGTTAGAAAAATTTTAAATCAAAGGTCTGTAATTGAAAGAAAAGATGATGAATTAATTGCTATTGATTACATTGATTACTTTAAAAAAGATTTTGAATTAATGGCAGATGAATTAATTAAAGCAAGCAAAGTTTCAACAAATTCTGATTTCAATGAATTTTTAAAACTTCAAGCAAATGCACTTTTAAAAGCAGACCCAATGTTAGACGCTTATGCAGATAAAAAATGGGCTGAACTTCAAGATACACCTTTAGAATTTACAATAACAAGAGAAAATTACCACGATGAAATGACAGAAACTGTTGTTGAAAATTCTGAATTAAAGGCCCTTTTAGATAAATTCAACATAACCCCGATTTCAAAAGATGCGCTTGGGGGAAGAGTCGGCATTGTAAATAAAAAAGGAACGGAAGCATTACTTGAAATTAAAAAATACCTTCCTAAATTAGCTTCAATTATGCCATTTAACAATGAATACGAGCAAAATATAAACCCAAATGGTTCAGGCGAAACAAAACAAACCATGGTAGATGTGGATTTAGTTGCAGTGACGGGGGATGTAGGTGAATTTAGAGGGGGAATAACCTTAGCTGAAAATCTTCCAAATAATGATAAACTTTCTTTAACCA
>DVKW01000113.1 GCA_018715855.1 Candidatus Galligastranaerophilus intestinigallinarum | reverse complement strand
TCATTGGAATTGTAACACAATTTTCACTATATTTTTTTAATATATCCTCAGGTATCCCCCTTGTTTCAGGGCCAAACATTAAAAAAGAACCTTTTTCAAATTTGACGTCTGTATATTTTCTTTTTGTTTTTGTAGTGAACAAAAAATATGGGTTTGATTCAAAAGGAAAGTTTTTAATAAGTTCTTCAAAATCAAGAATATGTTCAATTTCAACCTTATCCCAATAATCAAGGCCGGAGCGTTTTAATTTTTTATCCGTTATATTAAACCCTAATCTTCCAACCAAAAAAAGTTTAGCATCTAAACAAGCGCAAAGCCTTGCAATGTTTCCCGTATTTTGCGGAATTTCAGGTTCATATAGAACAATGTTTAAATATTTTTTATTCATTATTTTAAAAATCTCTTGCTTTCAAATATAACGGGCAAACCCCTTAATACACAGAAAATAACAGCAATTATTGTGCAAATAACGCCTGTTTGAAGAACAATTTCTTTATATGGATAGCTAAATGGGGCATGGCCAATTAACATAAATAAAAAGGCAATTGCCTTGCAAACGGCATATGTAAACCTTGAAAAGTTGGATGCAACAATAAATTTGGCAATTTTTCCCTGCATCATTGTTTTTTCACCAAAGGGAGTAAAGCCTTTTTCTAAAGCTAAAGACCTTAGAGAATCTGTAATAATGCCCCTTGTTAAAACAATCAAAGGAACAATTACACTAATCCAGCCCATGCTTGAAAAAACAACCCAATAAATGTTTTCAACAATTCTATCGCCCATAATGTCTAAAACAGCGCCAAGTTTTGATGATTCATTAAATTTTCTTGCAATATAGCCATCAAGCCCATCAAACCACATAACAAAAATTGTTATGATAAATGAAATGTGTGCATAATTTGGTGCATCTTTCGGGCCTATAAATAAAAGCCCCATTGCAATGAATGCTAAAAAAATTCTTGATAATGTAATTATGTTAGCCACCTTTTAACTCCTTTATAATTTCATCTGCGGCGCTATCTGCCGTTTTTTCATTCAACATTAAATTTTTTAATTCAATTAAGCCTTCTTTTTGCTTATTATAATGTTTTTCATTTGATAAAAGCAAAATTATTTCATCTGAAATTTTTTTGCTCGTTGCGTCATACATTAAAAATTCAGGCACAATATCTTTGTTTGTAATAATGTTCACCAAACAAGCTTTTTTAATTGTTCTGACTAAAAGGTAAATTAAATAAAACAAAAACGGACCTTTATATGCAATTATCATTGGTGTTTCATAAAGTGCCGCTTCAAGCGCAACCGTGCCTGAAGCTAAAATTAAAACGTCAGATGCCGATAAAAGCTTATAATTATTCCCTTTTATTGTTTTATAGCCTGTTTTATAAATATCATCCGGCAAATTTTCAGATTTTGAAAAAACAAATTGAACATCATCAAGTTGTTTTTCAATTAATTTTGCAGCCCCTTCAAAAATTTTGAATAAAAATTTAATTTCAAATTTTCTTGACCCCGGAAAAACACCGATTAATTTTTTATTTGGGTCTAAATTGAATTCAGTGCAAAATTCTTCTTTTGTTGTCGGTTTTGGAAGCTCATTTAACAATGGGTGCCCAACATAAGAAGATTTTATGCCTGCTTCACGATAAAATTTTTCTTCAAAAGGAAAAATTGTTAAAACTTTATCTATATTTTTTTTAATTGTTTTTAAGCGCCACTTTCTTGAAGCCCAAATTTGAGGGGGAATATAATAAAAAGTTTTTAGGCCTGCTTTTTTTAAATGTTTTGAAATTTGAAGGTTAAATGCGCCGTAATCAATTAATAAAACTAAATCGGGTTTAAATTCATTTTTTAGATAATCAACAATTTTTTTACCGATTAAAATGTGGTTTAAAACTGATTTTGGGGTTAGCCCCATTGTGTTCATTTTGTCTTGATTAGAAAAAAGCTTAACACCTGTTTTTTCAAGGTTTATGCCGCCAACAGCTTCTATTACAAGGTTTGGAAATTTTTCGCGCAAAGCTTCCACAACATTACTTGCGTGTTTGTCGCCCGAATAATCGCCTGTTATAATGAAAAGCTTTTTTGTTTCAGACATTTAAACCTCTAAAATGCCATTATAATCATATTGTTTCTGTCTGCAAATTTAATCATTTCAGCTTGTTCAACCATAATTGTTTCATTTGATTCTAAAGCTAAAACGTTTGCGCCATATCTTTTCATGGTTTTAAGCGTTCTTAACCCGACAGCAGGAATATCAAACCTTTTATCTTGTTTTGGTTTTGCAACTTTAACAACGGTGCAGCCTTTGCCCCTTGCTAATTTTGCGCCTCTTTTAATGCATTTGTCCGTTCCTTCAATTGCTTCAACGGCTAAAATCATTCTGTCTTTCATAACAACAGATTGGCCAATATCTAATTGCCCCATTTGTTTTGCAGTTTTATATCCGTATTCTATATCAATTAATTGGGCTTCTGTGGGCTTTAATTTTGTCATAACGCCTTTTTGAACCATTAAGCTTTTAATAAAAATTGTTTGGTCCAAAATAGTGATGCCAATTTTTTCCATTTCTTCAATAACTTTTAACATAATAGCATCATCATTTAATTTTGGAGTTTCTTTTAAAAGCTCAATTGCCCTTGGTTCTAATTTCGGGCGTTTTAAAAGCATTGTTTTTGAAACTTTGCCCAAAAATGTAAGCTGTTTAATATTTTCATCAATTAAAGTTTTTTTAATTGAATCAACTTGGCCGGGGCTATATGAATAAACCTTTGAACAATATTTTTGAAGTTCTTTTAAATTATCCGATGAAAAAGAAATTGCAACAACTTCAAAGCCGTTTTCTTTTGCGTTTTGCGCCATTTTAACAGGCAAAGTGCCATCGCCTGCAATTAAACATTGTTTATTTTCTAAAGTAATATTGCTCATAATTAAGGCATAATCTCCATATCATTGTTTCCGTTTATACTTGTTTTAACGTTACCGTCTGCGAAAAATTCTTTAGGTTCCATTGTCATTCTAATTCTGTCTGCTTCAACCGTGCTGCCGTTTTGTGTGATTTTTGAGCGGCCTGTAAAAATCACTTCTTTTGGCTTTTGGGTTTTTGGGTCAACAAAAACTTGGGCTTTTGGGCCTTGGGCAAAATAATCTTTAAACGTAACTTTAACATCTCCGCCTGCTATTACATTATTTGTTAAGCGGTTATATTGCTGAAACCTTGATTTAACAAATAATCTTGTGCCGTCATCAAAGGTTAAATCAGAGCTTGTATTTCCCGTTAAATAATATTCTTCACGAGATGAAATATATTCAAATTTATTACCCTTTAAAACATTGACACCTTCTTTTATAACAACATTATTTTGAAGTTTCAGGTCTTTAACTGTTCCTTCTTTGTCTAAATATGCGCTTGCAAAATCGGAATAGGTTTCAACATCATTATAATGAACAATAACAGAACCTTTTGCTCTCATTAGTTTTGTGTTTGTATCATATTGTTGAACATCTGCATTAATTGTTATAACAGGCTGCCTGTCTTTCAGCATAATAGATTGCGTGTCACCTTCAGCTAAAATGCTTTTTTTAATTAAAGAAACCTTCATTATTCTGGATTTAATTTCATGCTTTTTATTGTCTTTATTTTGAAAAGCATAGGGGTTGTCATAAAAAACAGCAAGAGAAGGTTTTTTAGTGTTTGGGTCAAGGTCAAGTTCCGCTCTTGGAGATTTAACGGTAACATCGCCAACTGTCACTTTAACATCACCCGAAAAATACCCTTTGTTTTTATCCATTTTGATTTCTTGCTTATCAGCTTCAATAACAACATTGTTTTTTTCACCTGCAGCATAAACAAATGTGGTTAAAGATAAAAATATAAATAATAAAAGTATTATTTTCTTCATAAAACCTGCCTTAATTGGTTAATTCCTGCGGTTTAACTTCATCTTCCGAATAAACATTTGTTTGTGTTTTACCAGAAATTTCAAAAAATGTCAGTTCGGAATTAAACCTTGCCTGATTTGCATAAGAAACAAAATCTTCATTTCTGGAAACAACCACATTGCCTTTTGCAATGATGTCTTCACCTTTGCCTTTGAAAATAATTTCATCCGCCCTGATTGAAGAACCGTCATGCGCCACAACAAGAGTGTTGCCTCTTAATGTAATTTGTTTTGTTTCTTCGTTATATGTGCCTAAATCTGATTCAAAACTTAAAACAACCTCATTATCCGTGTTGTAAAAATTTCCCGTTGCATTGTCTAAAATAACCGTGCCTTTGGAACTGTCATAGCTGCCTTTAACAGCGTATAATTCCCAATAAATTTCTTCATCTTTGGTTTCGGTTAAAACTAAATTTTTAACGCTTACAACCTGATTTTTTTCAGTTCCTTTTTCTGTCTTTTGGGAATTTCTTATATCTTTAGTAACAACAAAAGACCAAATAAACCCCGAAAGACAAATTAAAACAATTAATGAAAAAAGGATTATATAAATCTTTTTCTTGTTCAACATAATAAGCAAATTGTACCATGAAGAAAGAAAACAAACTAAAATTATTAATATTTTTAAACCTTAATTAAAAATGCCCCGATGGAATTTACCAACGGAGCATTTATATATTATATATTAAAACTTATGCACTGAATGACATTAAAGCTTTCACAGAACGAGCCGTATCTTGAACTTCTTTTTCAGCGTCAGAATTAATTGTTTCATCCAAAACAACGGTTGCGGTTGTTTTGTCTTTAAGGGCTAAAAGTTCATTAATGGCTGTCATAGCAACTCTTGCAGACAAATCGTTAATGCCTTTGCCTTTATTTTTGATAACCACTTCAAGAGATTCTTTAATATTTTTCTTAACTAATGCTTTTGAAGCAAGTTCTCTGATTTCATCACTTGGTGAATTTGTTCCGATTTCATTCAAAACTCTGACTGAATCAATATCTGAATGTTTTGAAAGCGCTTCAATAATATTATTTAATTTTTTTGAAACCATTTAACCTAAACCTCCATATTCCCTAATTCTGTTTTAAACATTTCTTCAAGTTCGCTTACAGGGCGTTTTTGAAGTCTTGAAGGTGTATTTCTTAAGAAATCAAAATTAACTTCCGTTGTTGCAAGTTTATTATATGTATTTACAACGTTTTCTTTAATTTTTGAACCGAATGAAATTGCGCCTTGTTTAATGGATTCAATTTTGTTCATTGTTGCAACTCTTGCGCTTGCAACAAATTTGTTCACTTTTTCTAAACCGTCTTGAATAGGGTTTGTTGCACCGGATTTTTTGGTTGAAGAATCAAAAACATCCATTTGAAGAACATTTCCTTTAAAAGAAATTCCAAACGGGTTTGTTGAATTGCTATTTTCAGCTTTTGTTTCGTTTGTTTTTTGAAGTCTTTGAGCTTTAAATCTGTTAAAAGCGTCAAGACCTGCTCTTAGGGGAGAAATTTTTTGCATAAGTCTTATCCTTCTCTTTAACTATGGTATCTTGTGGTTTTAAGATACCATAGCAGGAAGTTAATTAAATCATATTTTTGTATGATTAAAGCCCAAACCTTGCAAAAATTGTATCTATATTTTTAAGGTAATTTTTATAGCTGAAACATTCTTCAATGTCTGAATTATCTAAATGTTTTTTCATATTTTCTCTAAAGTTGCCGTTGTTGTTAAAGGCGTCAAGTGCTTCTTTTTGAACAATTTCATAGGCTTTTTCTCTTGTCATTCCTTTTTTTATTAAATGCAAAAGACAGCTTTGAGAAAAAATTATGCCGCCATATTTATCTAAATTTAAAAGCATATTTTGTTCTTTTACAACAAGGTTTTCTATAATTCCGTTTAACCTTGTGAGCATAAAATCCAGCAATATTGTAGAATCGGGGAAAATTACCCTTTCAACGGAAGAATGGGAAATATCTCTTTCATGCCAAAGAACTATATCTTCCATAGAAGCTGTTAAGTTGCCCCTTACAACCCTTGCTAAACCTGTTAAATTTTCGGATTTGACGGGGTTTTTCTTGTGCGGCATGGCAGATGAACCTTTTTGGCCTTTTGAAAACCCTTCTTCAACTTCTGCTACTTCCCACCTTTGAAGGTGCCTTATTTCAACTGCAAAATTTTCAATACAAGAAGCTAAAATTGCTAAAGCTGCCATATAGTTTGCATGGATATCTCTTGCAATAATTTGAGTGGAAATTTTAGCAGGCCTTAAATTTAAAATTTTAAGCGCAAGTTTTTCAATTTCAGGGTCAATATTTGAATATGTGCCGACAGGGCCTGAAATTTGCCCCATAGAAACTTCATTTAAGGCAAATAAAAGCCTTTCTTTTGCACGGTTGAACATTTCCAAATGGTTTAAAATTTTAAACCCGAAGGTCTCAACTTCTGCGCCAATGCCGTGAGAGCGGCCAACACACAAGGTGTATTTTGTTTTTTTAGCTAAATTTTTTAAAGATAAAATAACTTTATCCAAATCATCTAAAATAATTTTTGTAGAATCTGTAATTTGAAGGGCAAATGCTGTGTCTATAACATCAGAACTTGTTAAGCCCATATGAATAAGCCCGGAATATTTTTCGCCGACATTTTCATTAACGGATGTTAAAAAAGCAATTACATCATGTTGAACCACTTTTTCAATTTCATCAATTCTTTTTAGGTCAAATTTTGCGGTTTTTTTAATATGTTCTAAGGCAACATCAGAAACAACGCCCATTTTATTGTAGGCTTCAACAACAGCAAGTTCAACCTTCAGGTAATAAGAAAACTTTGATTGCTGTGTCCAAATATTTGAAATTTCTTCTCTTGAATATCTTGTAATCATAAAATAATTATATAATAAAAATTGATTTTGGCCTTCTAAAATGTTATAATTTAAACGTTGCTGTTGTTATATAGGATGAGGTGCCTTATTATGAGAGTAGGACAGGTTTCAAGCAATTCTTTCGGTGCAAGGGATGCTCTGAAAGGTGTTATATATGCAAAACCAATAAAAAACGGCAAAACTCAAGAAGGCATTATAAATGCGGCCTTAAAAGAATTAGATGAGGCTGAATTTGAAAAAACCGACATTTTATATATGCAATCTATGGGAATAAACCCGCCTTTTGAAAGCGGAAGTGAAGCTGTTGAATACTTAAAAAAACAAAATATTCCGATTCAATACGGCAAATTTTCGGATAAAAAAGTTCATGCCTGCCTTGGAAGAAACGAAGAAGGAAAGCCTGCCGTTTTAATTAATGCAAGATACAGAAATGAAGACGACAAAGCAACAATTTTAGCAACAGCAGAGGCTATTGCCCATGAAGCAGGCCATGGAAAAGACAACGACACAATGAATTCCATTCAAGAAGAATTGGACAATTTAAGCTTGAATGTTTTAGTGCATAGAAGTTTTGAAAAAAAATACCCCGATGTATTTGATGGAAAAGATTCTTTCTTTTTCACAGAAGGCGTTAGCTTGTATCCAAAACTTTTCTTTGAATACGGCGCCGATAAAACAGGGCTAAAAGCAAGGGTGGCAGATAAATATGGCCATATGCAAGCGGGTGATAAAAAACACCCCCCTTCAAAATTAGCAGAACAAATTAAAGAATTGGATGTATCTGCTTAATTATTTTTTAGCCAATTTTTCGCTCATTTGTTTGTAAAATTCATCAAACGTTTCATTTAAAATTGCTTCTCTTATTTGATTTGCAAAATTAATTAAAAAATGAACGTTGTGAATACTTAATAATATTGCAGCGGTTGATTCCTGCACTCTGAATAAATGCCTGATATATGCTTTTGTGTGGTTTCTGCAAGCGTAACAATTGCAATTAGAATCAAGCGGGGTGAAATCTTCTTCAAATTCTTTATTTTTTATTATTTTGTTTCCTTCATAGGTAAAAAACGCCCCGTGGCGTGCATTTCTTGTGGGAAGAACGCAATCGAACATATCAACGCCGAATTTCACACCGTTTAAAAGGTCAATAGGAGTGCCAACGCCCATTAAATATCTTGGTTTATCAAAAGGCAATAATGGCGCGGTTAATTCAACAATTTCATTTTTAATATTTGTCGGTTCCCCAACTGAAACCCCGCCTATTGCATAGCCGTGGGCTTCAAATTCAGAAACTTTTTTGGCAGCTTCAATTCTTAAATTTGGGAAAAACGCCCCCTGAACAATAGGAAACAGTGCTTGCCTTGGGTTTTTGTGCGCTTCAAAACACCTTTCCAGCCACCTCATGGTTTTATCCAAAGCTGCTTTTGCATGGGGTTCATCACAAGGATATGGCGCGCATTCATCAAAAGCCATGATAATATCTGCCCCTAAATCGTTTTGGATTTGCATTGAAATTTCAGGGGTTATAAAGTGGTATGAAC
>DVKW01000112.1 GCA_018715855.1 Candidatus Galligastranaerophilus intestinigallinarum | reverse complement strand
ATCCGATTTCATAAGAATAATTTTCCATGATACTTTTAATTCAAACTCGCCCCTTTTTAATTTGGAACAATTAACAGAATTAGAAAGAAGAATTTTAAACGATTTCTTTGAATTTATCGTAAAAAACATTGATAATACTATTATCAAAGAAACCGAAATTTCAAAAATAGACCCTTTAAATAAAACCGAATTAAATTTTGTATTCTTGATAAAAACAAAAAAAGTAAACGCAGGCAAATTAAGTTTAAAAATTCCGTTGAACAGGCTGAAAGTTAAACCGCTTGCAAAAATTCAAAATTTTGAATTTGAAGATTTTCTAAACAATTTTGCATACGTTGATATAATTTCAGGCTATACAAAACTTTCTGTAGATGACCTTAAAAATTTAGAAAAAGATGATATTCTTCTTCTTGAAAAAAGCGACATTAGAAAAATGACGCTTAAAACAGAAACGGTTGAATGCGAATTTAAAGTAAACCCTGAACCATCCATTATGATTGATATGGATATAGATGAAGAAGAAGAAAACTAAGAATTTGAATATAAGGGAAATATAAATATGCCAAACGATAAAACCATGTGGGATGACATTCGAATTGAAGTTGCCGCCGAATTTAAAAAAGTAAAAATGACCTTAGGCGAATTAAAACAAATTTCAAAAGGCCTTGTTATAGACCTTGGCGCTGTTATGAACAATGAAATTTCGCTTCTTGTTGAAAATAAGGCGGTTGCAAAAGGGGAGCTTGTCATTATAAATGATAAATACGGGGTTAAAATAACGGATGTTTTTGCATCTAAAAAGCCTGAAACAAAAGAAGATGTTAAACCGATTGCAAAAGAAGGAGTTCAAGCTCCTCCACCCGCTGCGGCAAATGCACGCCCATTGCCGCCAAACGGCATGCCTCGCCCAATTCCGCCAAACGGGCCAAACGGTGCACCGCCGCCAAGGCCAATACCTGCAAGGCCACAGGCAGCAAGGCCTGCTCAAGGGGCAGCGCCAAATGCCGCACCACCCCAAAGGCCAATTCCGCCAAGGCCGCAAGCTGCAATGCCAAACGGTGCAAAACCTGCTCCAAGGCCACAAGCAAAACCGCAAGCAGGCGCACAAGATAAAAACTTTGATTATTCAAACTTTGAGGAATAATAAAGAATGATTCAATATATAGCACAATTTATAGTCTACACTCTCGCTATGACGGGGCTTCTTGTCGTAGGTTATGTAGTTTATAAAAAAACATCTTCAATAAACGTTTTAAAAAGAAATTCTCTTATAAAAATTGAAGATATGTTGAGGCTGCCTGACAGAAAAATTTTATACGTTATAAATTGCAAAGGTGAAGAATTTTTAATAGCTTCATCAAACGATAAAATGTCTTTAATTTCAAAATTGGGGGATAATGCTTCACAAAAGAAAAAATTAAATAGTGAAATGATAGAAAAATATTTATCTGAAAAACAAAATGAAGATTTTATCGCTGATGAAAACCCTTATTTAAAAGAAAAAGAAGCCAACAATAAAAAATACTTCATAAAAAGCCTTTTAAAAGAATTAAGCGATCAAAACCAAACAAAAAGGGGTAATTATTAATGGATGTACTTTTAAAAGATATGAACCCTGTCTTACAATTGTTATTAACAATGGCAATGTTTACTTTATTGCCTTTTGTTTTTATGTGTATGACAAGTTTTTTAAGGTTTGTAATTGTTTTTTCAATGCTAAAAACCGCAATGGGCACAAACTCTGTTCCCCCTGCAATGGTTTTAATCGGGCTTTGCATTATTATGACATTTTATACAATGAGCCCCGTTTTTCAAAAAATGTATGAGGCAGGTTCTATTCCATATAAAGAAAACGGCAACATTGTTATGGCGGTTCAAGCGGGGTCAGAACCATTAAAAGAATTTATGCTGAAGCAAACAAGGCAAGAAGACATTGCGTTTTTCATAGAAAAAACAAGGACGGTGCGCCCCGAAACCCCTGAAGATTTAACTTTGTGGGAAGTAGCACCTGCATACATTTTATCAGAATTAAGAACCGCATTTGAAATCGGTTTTATAATTTATGTTCCTTTCACAGTGTTAGATTTGGTCGTAGCTAACATTTTACTTGCATTAGGTATGTTTATGTTATCGCCAACAATTGTGTCTTTGCCTTTTAAACTGCTAATTTTCGTTGCAGTTGACGGGTGGAGCTTAATTGTTAAAGGTTTAGTAGAAAGTTTTAATTAATGGAATTACTTGTAGAATATATGGCTAAAGGCTTTATGGTAATGCTTACAATTTCAATGCCCTGTGTTTTGGTGGCAGCGGCCGTGGGGCTTGTAGTGGGCATTTTGCAAGCCGTTACTCAGGTTCAAGAACAAACAATTGCAGCAGCACCAAAAATTATAGGCGTGTTTTTAACCATTATAATTTTAGGCATGTTTTATATAAAAATTTTAACGGAATATATTAAAGAAGGCGGCTATATTGCATTTAACCTTATTCCAAAAATGGAAACATACGTTCTGCCTGCTGATTATTACCGCCACACAAGCCCTTTTGCAGCTGAAATGAAAGATACTATTTCACCATCCACAGGTAAAACAAAAGACTTAATGCAAAACCCCGGTAAAATTCCTTGGGTTGAAAGGCAGGAAAAAAATAAATATACCCCTGCAATTCAAGGGGCAAACCCAAGGCCTAACTTAATAGAAACAAATAAAATTTTAGGAAGATAAAAATTGAAATATTTTTTATTGGTACTTTTATTTTTAATACAAGGGAATGTTTTTGCAAGGGAAGTTTTAGCGCCTGCAATTCAGTTTGATTTAGAAAATTACAAAGATTATTTTAAAAAATCAACCGATTACAAAGTGAACTTAAAAAGCAGATATGATTACAAAATAACTTGCGATGCCGACATTATAGGAATTTCTTGGGGCGATACCGAAAATATTAAAGTATTTGATATGAAAGATGAAAACGGCGATATTATAGATATGAAAAGCACTATTTTAAAAGTTAAATATGAAACCTACACTTATATAAGGCTTTATAAATCTACAAGAGAAATAGTGAATATTTTAGTGAATGTAAACCCAATTTATGACAACAACATAAATAAAAGCCTTGGGTTATGCACAATTCAACCGTACAGGTAAAGGGGAATAAATGGAATCAAGCTTATTTTTTATGCAGTTTGCAAAATTGTTCCCTGAATTGAATTTGGCACTTGGCGCAGGGATTATGATTTTTGCACGATTAATCGGAATAATGCAGTTTGCACCGCCTTTTAACAGAAGCGAAATGCCCGCAATGGTAAGAATTTCATTTGCACTTATTATAACCGTTATTTTATGCATTATTTTAAAACCAACGCCAATACCTGATAATAGTTCACTTTTGCTTGGAATTATTTTAAATTTTTCCTTCGGGTTTATTATCGGTTTTATCGTAAATTGCATTATAGCAGCAATTTCAGCTGCAGGAGATATTATAAACAGCCAGCTTGGCGTGTCATCTGCCATGATTTTAGACCCCTCAACAGGAACTCAAGCATCTTTGATGGGGAACTATTTCACAATTTTAGCTGTTATAATTTTTATGCAAATAGGCGGAATTTATTGGATATTAGATGCATTTATAAGAAGTTTTGATGTTTACCCCATGTTTTCCGCTTCAATTCCCTTAACTCAGGTTATTAATATGGATTATTTGGTTAAAATAACCTCAAACACATTTATTGTAGGCATGCAAATAGCAGCGCCTATTTTGCTTGCAACCTTGGGGCAAGATATTATTTTAGGCACAATAAGCAAAACTGCCCCTCAGGTAAACGTTTTTCAGATGAGCTTTCTTTTTAAACCTGTTATGGGGGCATTATTATTAATTTGGGTTATGCCGATGTTGATTAATGTTATAAGCGATTATTTAACATCTTTTTCAAGTTTGTTTTAATACTAAAAATGCCCGATTTAATCGGACACCTTCTTGTTTTTTTTATTTATAATCTTTTAGTTTTTACCTTTAAAAGCTTCGTTTGTTAAAAACAAAACTTCAGTGTTTGTTCCTAACCCTTCCAATAAAACATCTGCCATAGTTAATGGTTCTTGTTCTTTTGGTTGCGGTTCTTCGCTTGGCATGCAAGATTTAAACGCATTAACCAAAACCTGCCCGCTCATTGCAATTAAGGCACCTGCAAGCGCAAAATAAGCCAAAGGCCTTGCAGATTTTGCAGCACTTTTAATGTTTGAAACTTCAATGTGTTCTTTGGCTGCACCAATTGCATCAACTCTTCCTGCAAGCGCTTTTACACCGGTTTTAATATCATCGGATGAATTTTTAACATAGCCTAAAACGCTTTTCGGTTCATCTGCAATTAAATCTTTGTGTTTTTCAAAGGTATCAAAAGCACCTTGGGCAACATTTAATTTGCCTGCCTTAAATTCTTTTGAAATTTTTTCAATTTCATTAACTCTAACTTTTCTTACTTTTTGTTCAATGCCTGAAACAGCAGATGAATTAAAGAAAAAGTCGTGTTCTTCCGTTGTAAGCGGGGCAAAATTTCTTACAAGAGCACCGCCGACAGCGCCAATTCCGCCTGCTTTAAGCACACTCGTTGCATTAGAGTTATTTTCTTGTCCTACACTGTTTACTCTCATTTTTTACCCATTTCACACAATTAAACATGTCTGTAAACCTGAAAGAGGAAAAAGACATGATATATGCATTCTCGATTAGTTCAATATTCAAATATTGGACTTTTTTTTAAATTTTTAATAGTTTACCATGATTAATTTTATTTGTCAATAGTCATGAAAAATTTATTTTACTTTTATTCCCGAAACCACATATTTCCCGATTGGCATGTGGCTTTCCGTGTAAACTATTTGGTCATAATGCCTTTTATCAAGCAATTTTAATTTATATAAAATTTCAAGAGTTAAAATTTCTCTTTCGGGGTTGTTGTTTTGTGCCATTTTAACAATTAAAATTTGTTTTGTTTTTAAATTAAAGACATATATAAAGCCGCCTGCGCCCACTTTAGACAATAATGCGGAATTAAGGCGCATTATTTTTGTATCTGTTCTTTCGCCGAATTTATCAAAGCCGCCTATAATTTCGGGGTATTTTTTATATGCGCCTATTAATTTTAAATTTTTTCTATCCAAATAATAATTAATAACAGCATGCGCAATATCAGGCAATTTTAAGCCATAAACAGGCACTCCGCAGCCGTCTATTGTTTGAATGATATCTTTTGTTTTTGCATATTCAATTAGTTTTTCTTTTATTTTTAATTGAACAGGATGAGAAAAATCTGTATATTTTGAAATTTCTAAACCCTTAAAAACACAATAAGAAAGCATCATGGCGTGTTTGCCCGAGCAATTATTATGGGTTTGGTTAAATTTTGCCCCTGCTTTATATGAAGTTAAATCTAAAGGCGGAATAGCAGGGCATAAAAGAAAATCTTTTGTCAGGCCTATTTTTTTTAAAATTGATTCAATTAATTTAATATGCTTTGGCGAACCTGAATGAGAACCCTGCATGATTGCTATTTCTTCATTTGAAAAATTAAAATAATCATA
>DVKW01000111.1 GCA_018715855.1 Candidatus Galligastranaerophilus intestinigallinarum | reverse complement strand
GTATGTTATGACAAAAGCTTTCCCAAATTCAGGTATTGAATATAATTTATCAAACCAAACATCTGAAAGAAACTATCAAATTGTTCAAGATACTTCTGCAACAGGCACATTGTATAAAGATATTTCAGCTAAAATCTTAGATTATTGGAATGTTGGCGCAAAAGCCGCAACAGAAGACGGCGATGGCACAATTGAAACTTCAAGAGGCCATTATGACCCGATTACATTCCAAGACGGAAATATTACTTATTCATTCATAACAGATAGAGATGACAACGGCAAATTTGATTATACCGATGGTAACAATAACGATTTATTGGGTTCTAAAGACGGTATATCAGAACTTCTTGCTTATGATTACAACAATGACGGCGTTATTGATTCAAAAGATGTTGATAAAGATGGCACAAAAGCTCTTGATAAATTAACGCTTATATCTAACAATCAAATTGAATCTGTTGGCGAACTTGGTTCGGAAGATGTTGACGGATATAAAGACGGCTCAAATTACAAAGGAAAAGGCGCATATACAAACTCTGTAGATTTTGATGTTTCATACACATCAGCTTCCCAAGCAGGAATTACAAATATAGATTTAAGACAAATTAAAGAATCAGGCAATATAAATGGCGAAGATAACGTTGATGAAGGATTTTCAGACATTAACGGTTCAAACATCATAAATCAGTTCACAATTACAAAAGACGGTGAAGAAATTACTGCAAATGAAACTTTGAACACTGCAGAAAACCTTGAAACTTTCTATGGCCAAATTGCAGATAAAGCAGGAACTATTTCTTCAAATATTTCAAGTGAACAATTTGAAAATGCCTTTGACGACTGGTCATTATCAGGCCCTGAAGCAAAAGCGGCTTATGAAAAATTGGGTGCGCTAGCAGATAGCTTAGAAGATAAACTTGAAGATGCCAAAGCTAATGAAGACAATGATATTTTGCCTATGTCATTTGAACAGTTTATCGAACTTGTGGGAACTGACGGCCAATCGGGCGAATATGTTTATGCGGTTCGAGATGCGGCAAGAAGAAATTCTGAAGCGGAAGCTGAAAGAAACAATCCGACAGAGGCTGCAAACAAGGCAGAAGAAGCCCATGAACAAGTTACAAAAGAATATTTCGACAATAAAAACGTTGATGAAAAAGAAGATAACAAAGAAGAAAAAGAAGAAGATAAATAATAATAAAAGGCTCTGCAAATTGCAGGGCCTTTTTAATCAGGTGAATAATTTTTTAATACAAAATCAATTTCATCTTGTTTTGATATAAATGCGTTTGGGTTTAAAATTTTTTCTTTTAAAATATCTTTTAAAATAATTCCAATAAACCTGCCTTGGCTAAATCCAAGTTTTTTTAAATCATGCCCGTTAATTTCGGGTTTTATATTTTTAATTTTTAAATATTTAAGCGCGCTTTCATCTTTGGTTTTAAAATAATAAAGCGCTAATTGAACATTATTAAAGTTTTTGAAAAATTCATATATTTCAAAATCATTTTTAAAGGGTGCTTTTATGTAAAAAATTGATTCCAGAGCCAAAATATAAAGCTTATTTTGTTCAAAAACGTTGAATATTTCTTTTGCTTGGTCTAATTCTACAATATCAGATGTTTTTAAATCTGTTTTATTTTGCCAAATTTTATAAATTTCATAATTTAAAATATCAGCTAAAATTTTATTTGAATAAGAATATGAAAAAATTTTATTTAAGGTTAAATAAATTCTATCTATGCTCAAATGTTCATTATTAAAAGTTTTAAGGCAATTTTTAATTAAAGATGTTGTGTTTTCATCAAATTCAAAATTAAACCTGTATTTAAAATCTAACCCTCTTAAAATTCTTGTGGGGTCATCTAAAAAAGATTTTTCGTGAAGAATTTTTAAAACACCTTTTTTAATATCTTCTTGCCCAAAATAAGGGTCTATAATTTTATTTGAATGCAGATTGTATCCTATAGAATTTATTGTAAAATCGCGCCTTTTAAGGTCATCTTCAATTTTAACGCCCGTTTCTATGACATTTGGAAGAGAGCCCATATAATCATAAGTTTCAATTCTTGTTGATGCTATATCAATTTCTTCGCCTAAAATTTCAACTTTAACCGTATTAAACGGTTCATGGATTGATTTAATTTTTAAATTAGAATTTTTTGCAAAATCAATTGCGCTTCCTTCAATTAAAAAATCAATATCTTTGATTTTTTTTCCCATTAATAAATCACGAACAACACCGCCAACCAAATAAATTTTATTTTTAAATTCATTATTGGAATTTAAAACGATATCTATTATTCTTTTTTCTTTTTCATTAAGCTTATTTAAAAAATTCATTTTATTTTTCCAAAATGAAAGTAACGGGCCCGTCATTTATGAGTGCCACTTTCATATCTGCGCCAAAAACCCCCGTTTTTACAACAAGGTCAGATTCTCTTAATTTTGAAACAAATTTTTCATAATATTCATTTGCAATATCAGGCTTCATTGCATTATCAAAGCTTGGCCTTTGCCCTTTTGAACAATTTGCAGCCAACGTAAATTGGGATACCACCATAATTTCCCCATCTATATCTTTAATTGAAAGGTTCATTTTTTCGTTTTCATCTTCAAAAAACCTTAAATTTAAAACTTTATTAACTAAATAATCAATCTTATCTTCAGTATCATTTTTTTCAACGCCAAATAAAATTAGCATTCCTTTGCCTGTTTTAGAGCAAATATCGCCATTTATCTGAACTGTTGCTTCTTTTGTTCTTTGTATAACAAGTTTCAAAATAATTCTCCTTTTTTTAAATTATACATAATAATTGGCGCAAATGAAAATTTTCTTATGTTTTTTATAAATGCTATCCGTTTGTAAAAGAGAGATTTTTTGATTTCATTAAATAATAAAGATAATAATTATTATATAAATAAATTTTTGCCACCTATTGTATCAGCATCAACAGGGCTTTTAGCAGGCTATGGGATTTATTCTTCCGCTTATCATTTTTCGGATTTCTTTTTTTCTAATGCCGATATAGAAAAATTAAACAACCCGGATAGAGCAAAAAAAGCTTACAATTTGGCATTTTTAAATTCAAAGGTAAAAGAAAAGGGCGCAAAACTCTTTTTTGTTCCTCTTGCAAAAGGCAAAAATGATGCAGAAAAAATGCAAGATATTAAAAACATTGTTTCAAATATTGATGAATTCCCGAAAGAAGAAGAAATTATAAGGTCGATATACCCTGAAAATGAAACTTTTTACAGTAAATTATGCGATAAAATTGAAAATTTATTAAGAAAAAACCCTAATAATAAAAGGTTGCAGCACCTTGCAGACAAACTGTTCGGCTCTGATGATATAGAAAACACATTGCATAATATAAATGATTATATTGCATTAAAATTTGCCGATAATGCTCTTTTTTCAACTTCAACAAATTCAATTTTGGTTCCTGATTCAAAAATTAATACTCCTTTTTTCCATGAGCTTGGCCACGGCATAAATTATAATTTGAAAAAAGGCGGCAAATTTTTGTCTAATTTATCAAGAATTAATTATGATTTGGCAATTCTTTTAGGGGTTTCGGCAATTTTATTGCCAAGCCAAAAAGATAAAGAAAAGAAAAATAAACCGATTGAATTTTTACAAAATAATGCAGGCAAACTTGCATTTTTAGCAACAACACCCCTTCTTTTAGAAGAAGGATTGGCTTCAATTCGCGGCCTAAAGGCTGCTAAGCCTTATTTAGATAAAATTGATTATAAAAAATTCAAAACATCATATTTTAATGCCTTTATGGGCTATTTTACAAATGCTTGTTTTGTTGCAGGGGCAGCATTTGCAGGTTTAAAAATTAAAAATTTAATTATGGATAAAATGAAAGAAAAACTACAAAAGCCCCTTTTTTCCAAAGAAAAACGCAGCACCCACGGCACACATTGTGGAAATTAAAATAACGTAAATAAAGCCGTTATCGCTGTGTGCAAAAGGCAAAGGAACATTCATTCCCCAAAAGCTGCCAAGCATTGTTGGAATGGATAAAATAATTGTGATTGCAGCCAAAAATTTCATAACTTGGTTTACGTTGTTGTTAATAATAGATGCAAAACCATCCATCATACTTTCTAAAATGGTTCTGTGCATATCAACCATTTCTTCTGCCTGTTTTGTTTCAATAATAACATCTTCAAGCATATCAATGTCATCTTCATCAAATTTTAAAAGCCCTTGAAGGTTTTGTGTGTTAACGGATTTTAAGATTTTTTCCAAAACAACTCTATTATCTTTTAAGGCAGTTGTAAAATATACAAGCGATTTTTGAGCTTCAATAAGTTTAAATAATGCTTTATTGTTGGTTGTTTTTCTTAGTGAATCTTCAATTTCTTCTGTTTGTTTGTTTATAATTTTTAAATATCTTAAATAATATTTTGCCGTTCTAAACAAAATTGCAAGCATAAAGTTTGTTTTATCACGAGTATCAAAGAATTTTGAAGTATCATCGTTAAAAGAATTTATAATTTTATTTTCTTTTGAACAAACGGTAATAACGCCTTCATGGGTTAAAATTATACCCAAAGGCAAGGTATCAAAGTTTTTTTCTTCATCCAAAAAAGGAATGTTTGTAATGATTAATAAATTCCCATCTTCATATTCCGTTCTTGATAATTCGTCTGCGTCAAGAGAATTTCTTAAAAAGTTTTCTTCTAAATCTAAAATAATAGAAACTTTTTGAATTTCTTCAAATGTGGGGTTTACAAGATTAAACCAAGAACCGGATTCTGCTTCATTTAAAGTTAATTTTTTAAGGGATTTATCGTCTTGGGTTTTTAAAATCTCAATCACGCTAAAGCTCCCTTCTTAACTTATTTCTTGCTAATTTTAATTTAACTACATAAATAAAAAATAGCAATTATTTTTCAAGTTTTTCAAGCATTCGTTGGATTAAATCTATGTCTAAACCCATAACGTTATAATAACTGCCATC
The DNA here is from genome assembly GCA_018715855.1 of Candidatus Galligastranaerophilus intestinigallinarum. Taxonomy (GTDB): domain Bacteria; phylum Cyanobacteriota; class Vampirovibrionia; order Gastranaerophilales; family Gastranaerophilaceae; genus Galligastranaerophilus_A; species Galligastranaerophilus_A intestinigallinarum. The sequence goes on along the minus strand of DVKW01000111.1, from coordinate 1,959 downwards.
TAAACTTTTTATAAAAGAAGATTTTGGGGGGTTATTTATTTCATTGATTGAAATAAAATCTTGAATACCGTAGCTTCCTGCTTTATCAAGCGGGTTTTTTGTTAAAATGTAGTTTATTATTTCAAATAAATTTAATTTTCTAAAAGTTACATGGCTTTTTGATAATTCGGTTAATGTTTCATCTGTATCAGAATTAATAACCGTATGGGAAGTAATTACCAAATGAGTTTTATTTGATAGTTTTTTTAACATAAAAAGAGCCTCAATTACATTTTGAGGCTTAACCAAACACACACTATCGAGGATTACCATTGTATCCGCGCCAATTATAAGAGCATTTCTTACCCCTTCCTTTTTGATTGCGGATGCTTTTATAAGAGAGTTCTTTTTAATTATTTCTTCATCAAAATGCTTAGTGAAAAATTCATCGCATTTTGAAGTTTTTATTTCAAATTTCCTTCCTAAAAGGCTTAAAATTTCTTTTCTTCTCGGTGAGTTTGAAGCTAAAATTAAGTTTTTCATAAATTTTATTCTAGCTTAAACTCTGTTTTAATTCAATTTTAACCTGCCCCTTGCAACGTTTCATCGCCAAGTTTCGGTTTTTGGGCAATTGGTGCCCCCGGAACTTTTTTCTTAAGATTGCGGGATTTTCTGTATTGAATATTTTGTGCAATTGCTTTTGTGCAAAGTTCTTTTAAATTTTGCTGCATATTAATCATTGCTAAATGAACTTGTGCATAATCATTCATTGCTTCATACATTTTATCAGGGCTAATCATAGAAACCTGAACAGTTGGATTATCAACTTTCATTGTTGCATATTTTTTGACAAGTAAAATGTCAATTCTGTCTTTTGCTCCTATTGTCATAGTGTGCTCCCCGTAAATTAAATTTCCCTTATCCTTTGTACTTATATAAAGTATTTTTTTATTTGGAAATTTACACTTTTATTTAATCGGGGTTAATAATTCTTAACATTTATCGGTTAAGGCCGCTTTTGTTGCCTTATCAAGCCCAAAGATTCCTGTTAAAAGGGCTAATGTTGCCATTATAATTAATATCCAAATTATTCCGAATTTTTCACCGATAAACCCCAAAGGTGCAAGTGAAAGTGCGCCTATGCCCCAAGAAAAACCTTGCATAACGCCTGAAATTACACCTGTATGGTTAGACATAATTTTTTGAGCGGCAACAATTGTGACAGAAACAGACAGGAAAATAAAAAACCCTGAAATTATGAAGGTTAAAACGCCTAATATCGGGCTTATTTTCATTAAATAATGGAATAAAATTACAAGCGGCAAAATTGTAAAAAATGAAAGCCTTATAATATTAACTGCACCAATTTTTTCTTCCAATTTGTTGCTTACAATCATGGAAAGCCCGCTCAGTGCAAAAAACAAAGTAACTACTAAGCCCACCTTATTTAATGAAAAGCCGAAATCTTTTAAAATAAAAGGAATATATGTGCCAAAACTTATGCTGACGCCTGATTTTACAATTGCTATCCAAACAAGTTTCATACAAACTTTGTTTTTCAAAATTTCTTTCATAACGGAAACAAAGCCTTCTTTAGATTTTGAAACCGCTTCAATTGGAATTTTCGGCACTTCAAAATATAAAATAATTGCTGTTAAAATTCCAATAAATGTAATATAAGATAAGCCGTTTTGGCCAAATTTATCTACTAAATTTGATGAAATTACAGGCCCGATTGAATAACCGATTGTTCCAAGCCCCATAAAAAGCCCCATAAATTTTGAAACGTTTGGGTTATTGTAGCAAAAAGTTTTAACCAAGCTTGTAACTTGCGGGTGAAAAAGTGCATTTCCACACATGCCAAGCATTAAAAACAAACACAATAAAAATGCATTAGGTGCAATTATGGTTAGCGGAATAAAAACAGCGCCCATTATAAGCCCGTTTATCATAAAGGCTCTTTTTTTCATTTTGTCTGCA
>DVKW01000110.1 GCA_018715855.1 Candidatus Galligastranaerophilus intestinigallinarum | reverse complement strand
CCAAAAGCGCAAGTGCAATTTTTCTGTCCTTATTTTTGTGTTTGGAATTTTCAAGATATTCAATCAGATAATCAATTTTTGAGTATATTTTTTCATAATAGATATTTTGAGAAACCCTGATATCTACGTTTAATCTTAATTTGTCTATGATTCCAAAAATTGCAAAAATCTTTTCTGCAGTCAGTTCGCTTGGGTTGTCGCCCAAATCTTCAATTAAGGCTTGCAATTTTTTTGCAACAATAAACCCTGCTCTTGATTTATTAACATTGATAAAGAATTTTTCCGTTTCGTTTTTAATAACATCAAGCTTTTCATTTAATTCTTTATCAAGAAAATTATCTGCATTTGAAAGTGTTTCGTCTAAATCTTTTAAAAGGCAGAATTTGGCCGCAATTCTAAATACATCGGGAATATCCATGCCGATTGAAGCCAATTGTATAACGGGCGCTCTAAGGTCTTCATATAGTTCTCTATAAGCTTTTGCAGTTTTAAGAAGCCTTTTATACAGAACTTTTTCAAGAATAACTTTTCTTTTATCAATAAGCACATCTTTAATTGTATAGTATTCTTCGCAAAATTCTTTTTTCATAATGTCTAATGTGCCAAGCAGAGAGCCATGCATAAATTCATAATGAACTTTTTTCCTGCCTTCCGTAAAGTCATCTTTCGGGTCAAATTCTTTAATCATGCAGTAATATTCACTTTTTGAAGTTTTTAAAAGTGAAAATGTCATGTCAAATTTTTCTAATGTAATTTCGGAAGTTATTTCAATTCTTCCGAAAGCAAGCTCGTTGTCGCCGTTTTTATATGATTTAAAATTGTTTTTCTTTATTTTGTAGCAATAAATTTCATCCAGTTCCGAATTTTCCAATGAAGAAATTGCCCAGTGGGTAACAATTTTTTCAACGGTAACTTTTGAAGGTTTTACAAACATTTCATATATTTTTTTGCCGTTTTCAAATTGCGGAATGTTGCTTTTTGCTCTTTGAAGAATGGTTAGGAAATTTTCTTCGTAATTTTTGGTTGAAAATTCTTTTGCAAGTTCCATTGCTCTCAGCGCATATTTCATAATTTGTGTTGTTTCAATGCCCGAAATTTCGGCAAAAAACCAGCCGCAGCTTGTGTACATAAGCATTGCAGACCTTTGAATTTCCATTAATTTAATTGCTTTAATTTTTTCTTGTTTTGTTAATTTTTTAGCTTGATTTTCTTCTAAAAATTTATTAATGGTCTCAGGTGTTCTATTTAAAATAACATCAATATATTTGTTTCTTGCATCCCAAAAATCGGAATAATATTTGCTGCCTTCTTTTGTGCAAACTTTAATTAATTCGTCTCTCAGGTAATCCAGCGCTTCTCTTAAAGGTTTTCTCCATTTTTGGTTCCACCCTGCTTGAGCACCCGTTGAACAGCCGCAATCATCGCACCATCTGCCTACCCCATGGCTGCAGCTCCAAGCAGAAACAGGCTTTATATCTACTTGATAAGTCGGTGGGAATTTTTCTAAAAACTCACCGTAGTTTGTTACCTGAAAGCCCAAATCTTTTGCTTTAACCGCTAAAACATAAGATAGCGCCATATCGCCGAATTTTGTGTGGTGGCCGTAGCTTTCACCGTCTGTTGCAATGTTTACTAATTGCGGGCGGTTTCTGTCTTGCACAAAACCGTCTTGAAGCCTGTATGCAAATTTTTCGCCATTTGTCAGTAAATTATCAAAAGCAACGGATTTTGAAATTGCGCCGTCATAGAAAAATAAATCTATATATTTATCTGTTCCTTCAATAAAATATCTGTAAGGCATAGATGGGTCTATGCTTCCCCAGCTTACATCATGCCAGCCGTTTTCGCCTATTTTTCTAACCGCTTGTGCTTGATATGGTGATAAAATTGTAAATTTAATGCCTAAATCAATTAAAACTTCCAAAGTTCTATGGTCAACTGCCGTTTCAGAAAGCCATATACCTTCCGGTTTTCTTTTAAATCTGTATTCGAAATCTTTAATGCCCCAAATGGCTTGTGTGTATTTATCATTTGTATTTGCCAAAGGCATTATTATGTGGTTATAAACCTGTGCAATTGCGCTTCCATGGCCTGAATACATTGAAATGGAATTTTTATCCGCTTCCAAAATTCTTCTGTATGATTGAGGCGCATATGTTTCAAGCCAAGCCAATAAAGTTGGCCCCATATTAAAGCTCATATACTGATAATTATTTGTTATGCTTAAAATTTTATTATTTGCATCAACAATTCTTGCAACAGAATTGGGTTCATAACATTCTGAAGATATTCTTTCGTTCCAGTTATGAAACGGCCTTGCACTATCTTGAATTTCAATAACATCTAACCAAGGATTTTCTCTTGGGGGCTGATAAAAATGCCCATGGATTGTTAAATATTTTTCTTGCACAAATTACTCCCAACTTTTGATTGCATTACAGTATATTATTATTTGTTTTCAACGCTTGGCGCTTTTTGAAGAATTTGAATATTTGTTATGTCAACCCAAGCATCACCCAAGGCATTTGAAAAAACAACGCCTGTCATAGAAATTTTATCGCCCGTATTGAGGTCAACAAATTTTTCAGCATAATCACGCTTTAAAAAGAGTTTTAATTCAGACAAAGGAACGCAATGGTCTTTAACATCATCCCTTTGAATCATAAAACCGATATAGCTGTTTGAATCTCTAAATGCTTTTTTATAATCCAGACCCAAAGTTGAAAATTTATCAAATTTACCGTCCATAATAATTTTTTTAGATAAAAATTCTTTAGGGTTTGCAACAAG
>DVKW01000109.1 GCA_018715855.1 Candidatus Galligastranaerophilus intestinigallinarum | reverse complement strand
TGATTTTTTGTTTGGAAGCAAAACTTTTTTATCGGGTGATAAAATTTTGGCGGTTTCCGCCATAAAATAAACGCCTGCAAAAACAATAATATCGGCATTTGTTTTACTTGCAAGTTTTGATAACCCCAAAGAATCGCCAACATAATCTGCCACCAAATCAATTTCGGGGTTTTGGTAGCAATGAGCAAGAATTACTGCATTCTTCTCTTTTTTTAGTTTATTAATTTTTTCTACTATTTCATTCTCTATCAATGTGGTAACCTTAGGATTATTAATGCCTTGAATAATATTATAAAACAAAAAAATTTTTTATATCGTTTTATTGTTGAATAAACTTGTGGTGAAATTGTTTTCTGCCTTTAGAATAATCATCAACAATTTCTCCATGCCCGTATAATTTGTATTTATAAGCGCACAAGCCATCTAAGCCGACAGGGCCTCTTGCTAAAGTTTTGTTTGTTGAAATGCCGACTTCTGCGCCAAAGCCATATCTAAAGCCATCTGCAAACCTTGTTGAAACATTATGGTAAACGCCTGCTGAATCAACTTTGGATAAAAATTCTTCCGCTTCATTTTTGTTTTCGGTTATTATGCAATCTGTGTGGTGTGAGCCGAATTTGTTAATATGGTCAATTGCAGCATCTAAATTTTCAATTATTTTAAAGGTTAAAATTTTATCTGAATATTCAACATCAAACCTTTCAGGGTTTTCTATAACTTTTATGCCGTTTGATGTTAAAAATTCTTTTAATTCTTCTGTTTTTTCAAAATCTTTGTGAACCAAAACCGTTTCAACGCTGTTACAAGCTGACGGGTATTGGGTTTTTGCATCATAAATAATTTTTTTTGCCATATCTATATTGGCATCTTTATTTACAAAAATGTGGCAAATGCCTGAAGCATGCCCTAAGACAGGAATTTTTGTGTTTTCTTTAATGAAATTAACAAGCTTGTTTGAGCCCCTTGGAATAATTAAATCAATGTATTCATCCAATTTTAAAAGTTCGTTTATATCTTGATGTGAAAAAACAAGGTTAACGGCTTCAACAGGAAAACCTTCCACGTTAGATAAAGCTTCTTGCACAATTTCAAAGAATATTTTATTCGTATTGTTAGATTCCTTGCCGCCCTTTAAAATAACAGCGTTTCCTGATTTAATTGCAAGAGATGTTATTTGAATTAAAACATCGGGTCTTGCTTCAAAAATAATGCCAATAAGGCCTATCGGGCATGTTACTTTCTTTAAAACAAGCCCTTCATCCAATTCTTTTGCCCATATAACTTTATTAACGGGGTCATCTAACCTGATAACATCAAAAACGCCTTTTATCATATCTCGCATTTTGTTTTCATCAAGTTTCAGCCTGTCAAAGGTGGCTTTTGAAATTTCACCTTTATCAAGCATTGTTTGTGCGTTTTCAAGGTCTTTTTTGTTTTCTTCAAAAATTTTTTCTTTATTTCTTTCAACCCCTTGAGCAATAAGCATCAAAGCTTCATCTTTTTTTTCTTCAGATAAACTGAAAAGTTTTGATTTTGCAATTGAAGCTTTTTTTACGGTTTCTAAAATATTATCGGTTTGAATCATAAAATCACCAAATTATCTTTATTTATTAAATCATCGCTTTGCATATAGCCTAAAATTTCTTTAATTTCATAGCTATGTTTGCCTGCAATTTTTTCGCATTCCGTTGAATTGTAGTTTGCAACACCTCTTGCAAATTCTTCTTTGTTTTCATCTAAAATACAAACAACTTCGCCTGCATCAAATTTGCCTTTAATGTCTAAAACGCCAACCGATAGCAAACTTTTTTGTTTTTCAATCAGGGCTTCTTTTGCGCCTTTATTTACAATAATTTCACCTCTAACATTTGTGGCATAAGCTATCCAGCGTTGTTTAGAAGATAATTTATTGTTTGATAAAAACAAAGTGCCTGCGTTTTCTTCCGTGAAAATTTTTCTTATTATATTTGGAGTTAAGCCGTTTACAATCATAGCCATTGAGCCTGAATTTGTAACAACTTTTGCTGCATTTAATTTTGTTATCATGCCGCCTCTGCCGCCAAGGGATGCGCCTGTTGCCAATTTTTCAATTTTTGGAGTTACTTTATTTACAACAGGAATTAATTTTGCATCAGAATATTCTTTCGGGTTTTTATCAAAAAGCCCGTCAATATCTGATACCATAACAAGTAAATCTGCATCTAATTTGCTTGCAACAAGGGCAGATAATTTGTCGTTATCCGAAAAACTGACATGTTCAAGTTCAGACGGCAAAATAACATCGTTTTGGTTAATAACGGGAATAATTCCTGCTTCCAAAAGCCTTGATAAAGTGCTTCTTAGGCTTAAATATCTTTTTCTTACGGAAAAATCATCTTCAATTAAAAGAATTTGCGAGATATTTATTCCGAACCTGTCAAAACCGTCTTGCCAAATTTCAATAAGCATAGGCTGCCCGATAGATGCTGCCGCTTGTTTATCAACGGTGGTTTCAGGGGTTTTTAAGCCCAATTTTTTAACACCCAAACCAACAGCGCCTGATGTTACAATTAAAACTTCTTTTCCTTCTTTATATAATTTTGCAATGTCTTCTATGAAGGAATATAGCCTTGATAGGCAAATGTCGCCCTCTTCGTTTTTTAAAATGTTCGTTCCGAACTTAAAAACAATTCTTTTTACTTGATTTTTATCCATTGTTCACCCTAAAACCTACAAGGAGCGACAGTTCCGTGTGTTCATAGCCAAAGGTGTTTGCAAGTTCAAGGTTTGTAACCTCGCCTCTGAATGTATTAACACCTTTAGATAAAGCATCTACTTCTTTAATTGCCATAAAGCCGCCAAGTTCGCCTATTTGGTGAATGTATGGCAAAATTGCATAAGAATATGCATAAGATGAAGTTTTTGGCGTTAAAGAAGGAAGGTTTGGAATTGCGCAGTGAATAACGCCGTATTTTTCATAAACAGGGTCTGATATGGTTGTGGGCTTATCTATTGTTTCTGTGTTTCCGCCTTGATCTATTGCAACGTCAATTAAAAAAGACCCTTTTTTCATTTGCTTCACTACTTCTTCTTTAACTATAACAGGTGCAATTTGATTGGGTTTTAAAACAGCTGTTACTAATATATCCGCTTTTTTAGCTTCTTCTAAAACGGTTGTCGGGTTTGAATAGTGGGTTTTTATGTTGCCGTTAAATATAAAATCTAGCATAGCAAGCTTTTCTGAATTTGTATCTATAACAGAAACATCCGCCCCCATTCCAAGTGCCACTTTTGCGGCATTTGAACCAACTATGCCGCCGCCTATTATAACAACTTTTGAAGGTCTAACCCCGGGAACACCCCCCAACAAAATGCCTTCGCCGCCATTTTGGTGTTCAAGATAGTGTGCGCCAAGTTGTATGCTTAATCTTCCTGCAACTTCAGACATCGGCCTTAAAATCGGAAAATCGCCGTTTTTATTTTGAATAGATTCTGCACAAATTGCGCAAACTTTCTTTTTTAAAAGGTTTTTTGTAAGCTCGGGTTCAACTGCAAGGTGCATATATGAAAAAATTATTTGGTCTTCTTTAAATAAAGAATATTCTTCTTTTTGGGGCTCTTTAACTTTTACAATAACGTTTGCAACATCCCAAAGTTCTTCTTTGGTTTGCACAATTTTTGCCCCTGCTTCTATATACATTTCATCGCTAAAACCGCTAAGCAGCCCTGCATTTGTTTCAACATAAATTGTGTGGTTATGCTCGGTTAAAAATTTAACAGAATCAGGAGTTAGCGAAACTCTGCTTTCATCTTTTTTTAATTCTTTTGCAACACCGAAAACGGATTTCATTTTCATAAACAAATTTCCTTTTATATAATGCCGGCTTCAACTGTCATGGCATCTTCAATTTCTTGGGTTATTAATTGAAGTGCTTCAATTCTGTTTTCCGAATTGGTAACAGGGCGCCCCACAACCATATAATCTACACCCGAATTTACGGCATTAGAAGGCGTAACAACTCTTACTTGGTCATTTACAACACTCCAAGTAGGCCTTACTGCAGGGCAAACAATAATGAAATCATCGCCGCATTCTTCTCTTATAATGGGAGCTTCCGAAGCTGAAGCTACAACGCCTGTTAAACCTGATTCATAGGCGGTTCTGGCTAACCTTGAAACGTATTCATCTATGCTCATATTAACGTTTAATTCTTGGGTTAAGGTTTTTTGCCCAAAGCTTGATAATAAAGTAACCCCTAAAATGGTGGGCATTGGCATTCCGTATCTTTTAGCCGTTTCATTTGCCAATTTTACTGTGGCGCTCATCATTTTTGAGCCGCCTTTAATATGAAGGTCAAAGAAATCTATTCCTCTTTTAACCAAATTAGCACTTGCTCTTGCAACAGTATTTGGAATGTCGTGAAATTTCATATCATAAAAAACTTTTGAACCGTAGCTTTTAATCATTTCGCTTGCTTCAAAGCCAAAACTTTGCAGCTGAAGCCCGACTTTAAAAAAGCCTACATAATCTTTTAATTCCGCAACAAGCTTTTCTGCTTCTTCAATTGTATCTACATCCAGCGCTAAAATTATTCTTTCTTTTGCACATTTGGGTTTTGAAACTGCCATATTTAACCCTTCTATTTATTCTGCCTTGATAGTTTACCACACAAAAATTCTTTTTTCAAAAAATTTTTATTCTTGACTTTGCCCTACAATTGCAAGCGTGGGCTCAGATTCTAAATATTTTTCATCAATTTGTTTTGATGGTGTGAGGCCGTATTCTTTAAGCTTTTCCACTTGACCAATAAGGCCGCCTCTTCCTTTTATTGTAGAAAATACCTCGTCAAATTTTTTTCTTACCGTTTCAAAAGAAGTTTGCACTCCTTCAATTTTTTGTATTAAAGTTGCTGTTTTTTCATAAATATTTTTAGCTAAAGTTGTAATATTTTGAATATTTTCATATTGGTTTTTTTGTGCCCAAGAATAATTTATTGTTCTTAAAGTGGCAATTAAAGTTGATGGGCCTGAAATTATAATGTTATTTTTAAGTGCATATTCAATTAAATCGGGGTTTGAATAAATGTATGTAAGGGGGTATTCAAAAGGAATAAACATAATTGTAAAATCAGGGGTCATAAGCCCTTCTAAGTTGTTGTATTTACCTGCCAATTCTTTAATTCTGTCTTTAACATCGGCTAAAAAGGCATTTAGATGTTTTTGTTTTTCATCATCATCTGTTGTTTCCGTAAAATTAATAAATTCAACTAAAGATGCTTTTGAATCTATAACAACAGATTTTTTGCCTTCAGATAAGTAAATAACGGCATCTACAATTTTTACTCCCGTATCACCATCTTTTGACCTGAACCCTTTTTGGGTTTCATAATTTCCCATTGGGTTTTCTTTTTTGTCAATTAAACCTGATGACTTTAAAAGTTTTTCTAAAATCATCTCGCCCATAGAGCCTCTGAATTTTGAATTTTGAGAAATTGCGTTTGATAATTTTTCTGTTTGGCTACATGTTATTTGGTTTTGTTTAACCAATTCTTCAATTTTTTCTTTCAAGGTGGCTGTATTTATTTTGCCTGTTTCATCCGCTTTTTCTACTTTTTGCTGGAATTCTTTTATTTTTTCTTTTAAGGGGTTTAAAAAAGTTTCTAAGGAAGTTTTATTTTGTTCATTTAAAAATTGCTGTTTTTCAATTAAAACTTTTGCTGCGGTATTTGTAAATTCTTCTTTTATAAGGTTTTTTAGGTTTTCTTCGTTTGCTTTATTTTCTTCATAAACCTTTAATTCGGCTTTTAAACTTATATTTTCATTGTTCAATTCAAGGTTTTTGTTTTTTTCAAGTTCGAGTTTTTTATTCAATATAAAACCTGCAATTATTGCACCGAATAAAAATGCCAAAGCTGCAGTTAAAATATATTGAACCATTTTTATACTCCCCTTTTAAATTCTTTATTGAATTTCAGCCAATTTTTCAAGTTTTAATTTTTGGTCATATTCAATTAAAAGTTTAATTAATTCATCCAAATCGCCTTCAATAACAGTCCACACGTTTAAGTTGTGGTTAATTCTGTGGTCTGTTAATCTTCCTTGAGGGAAATTATAGGTTCTGATACGTTCGGATCTATCCCCTGTTCCCACTTGAGAACGGCGAAGGTCGGTTACTTCTTTCATTTGTTTTTGCACTTCCATATCATATAATTTTGCTTTTAAAATTTGAAGTGCTCTTTCTTTGTTTTGAAGTTGCGACCTTTCTTCCGTGCAGAAAATCATAATTCCTGTCGGTTTATGGAAAACTCTTGCAGCTGTTTCAACTTTGTTTACGTTTTGGCCGCCTGCGCCGCCCGAACGAGCCGTTGTAATTTCAATATCGTTCATATTAAGTTCAACTTCAACATCATCCACTTCAGGCATAACTGCAACCGTTGCCGTGGATGTGTGAACCCTGCCTTGAGATTCCGTTTGAGGAACCCTTTGAACCCTATGTACGCCTGATTCATATTTTAATTGTGAATAAACATTTTCGCCTTTAACTGAAATAACAACTTCTGAAACACCGCCTGCTTCGCATTCATTGATTGATAAAATTTTTGTTTGCCAGCCCTTGTTGTTTGCATATTTAAGATACATTCTCATAAGATCGCCCGCAAAAATGTTTGCTTCATCGCCGCCTGCAGAACCCCTTATTTCAAGCATAATGTCTTTATCATCCATCGGGTCTTTCGGAAGTAAAAGAACTTTCATTTTTTCTTCATAAACGGGGATTTTTGCTTCATTGTTTGCAATTTCGTTGTTTAAATATTCCCTCATGGATGGGTCTTTTTCGCCATGGAGCATTTCTTTTGCTTCTTTTATGGCATCAACCGTTTCTTTATAAGCATTATATGTATTTACGGTTTCTTCCATTGCTTTTCTTTGTTTTGAAAGCTCTTTAAATTTTTCATAATCATTAACCGTGTTTGGGTCTGATAATTTTAACCCCAATTCTATATATTTTTCTTCAATTTGTTTAATTTTATCCAGCATGTCGTTCATTTTGTTTTTGTCCTTTTAAACGGGTGCGGCACAGTTATTTGTGTGCATTAATTCTTCTTTTGTTTTCATTCTTCCGCAAGATTTATCTTCATCACAATAGCCTAATCTTTCGCATTTTGGAACTAGATATGGTTTTAGCCAAGGTTCTTTTTTAATAACTTCATCTGTCATGGCTTTTACCAAACTTCTTATTTCGGCCTGTGCTCTTGTGCATAGCCTTAAATTTGCAAGGTGAATTAATTCTCTTAAATTTAAAGATGCCACCAAAGAGCTTGCTGCTGCATTTGGAAGAATGCTTCTGGCATCTTCCGCTAAAATGCCCGCTTCAATGAATTCTTGATAAAGATTTGATGTATTTTGAATAAAATCTTCAAATTTTTTGGCAAGTTCAGGGTTATTTTCAATTGATTTTGGCATTATATAATCAAATTCGCCTTTTTCTTTAACATATCTTTGGCTTTTTTGAGAAAAGCTCATATGGCGATGCCTAACCAATTGGTGGGTGCAGGCACGGGAAACATTTTGAACGGCAAAGGTGAGTTGAATATGTTCTATTGTTGAATAGTGGCCTGAACCTATTACTCTTTTAATTAAAGATAACATTTTATCTTCATCGGGTGCATTCAAATAGTTTTCATACGGCAATTTTGCGCTGTAACAAGTTTTACATGCCGTATAAATTGTTTTAATTATATCGTTTGGAATAGAAATTAATTCAACACTTAACTTTTGTTTTGCCATTTTATTGTTCCTTTGTTTTTTATACAAAAATGCGGATATATATTAATATACATCCGCATTTTAAAAATTACAAAGTTATTTTGTTTCGTAACGTTTTTTGAATCTTTCAACTCTACCTTCAGAGTCTAAGATTTTTTGGTTGCCTGTGAAGAAAGGATGGCAAGCGTTGCAAATTTCAACGGTGATGTTATCTTCAACGGAACCTGTTTCAATTTCATTGCCACAAACGCATTTAATTGTGGTTTTTTTGTAATCAGGGTGTATTCCTTCTTTCATATCATTATTCCTTTTACTTTTTTTGTCTAATATAAATTATATTGGCTGAATAATAATTTTCAAGGGGTAATTCTTTATAACTTGACTTTATGGTATGTCTTTTTTATATTATTAAAAGTTGATTGAAATGGCGACATGGCCAAGTGGTAAGGCAGAAGCCTGCAAAGCTTTTACCCCCGGTTCGAATCCGGGTGTCGCCTTTTATTTTTTTATATCAATTAAAGCTTTATTTACAATAAACCCCTTAAAAAACAGCAAAAATTACCGTATTGAATTTTAAGCAACTTGCTTTGTGGCTTGTGTGCCGTCTTCTACAATTTCAACAGGGTAACCTGCGTGGTGAATTTTGGGAAGCAGATAATCTGCCGAATATTCAACAAATTTGTTTTTATCGTCATCCGTATCGTTGCAAACAAAAGTTAATTTGCCGTCCAGCCCTTTTTTGTAGCCGACAATTGTGATTTCATGACCGTTTACAATTTTATTCGGGTTGTCTGCAGGTTCATTGCATTCTTTTGCGGTTAAAACATAGCCCGCTATAACATCTTCGCCCATATCTATTGTATCTGTTATGTGTTTTTGAATAACGGATAAATCAGTGTTCCAACCTAATAAATTTTGGTCGTTATCTACATTTTGATATACAATTGATGTTCTTTCCTGATTTTCAACAATAGATTCAATAAAAGTTTTTTCAAATTCAATTAAGCCTTGCGGGTTAGAATTAAATTTGCCTGCTCTCATATCTGTAAGGGAATTATAGCTTTGCTGTGAACCTAATTGCATTAAAGTTGATTGGAATAAAACATCAAGAATGCTTCTTTCGCCCATATCCCAATAGTTATCTTGGATTTGCGCCCTTACAATTGCGTTTTCATCTGGTTTTAGGTTTAATTTTGCTTTGTAAAAATTCATAGTTTCCGGTTTAACGCCAAATTCTCTTAAAAGCCAAATTGCATTCATCGGGTTTTTTGAAAGTGCCGATAAATTTATTTCTTTTTTAACGCTTATTTCGGGGCTTGTTAAAGATTCCGCCCAGCGAGAGAATTCCGCAGGGTGTTTGTTTGCCATATGAAATTCTACACTTGCTGCAACACAAGTGCCTGAACCTTGCAGGTTAATTGAACCGTTTGCGCCTTTAACAAAGTTGCCTTCAATGTCTTTATTCATCACAAAAGTTTGTGCTTCTTTCGGAATATCGCCAAACCTTTGGGTTATAATTGCGGGGTTATATAAAGTGTCTATAATTTGCCCTGCAATTTTTAAATTGTCCATATTGGCAGCACGTGGGTTATTTATGGTTTTTGTTAAATTTTGAAGAACGGTTGATTTGTCGTTTGAATTATTATTCAAAAGTACACCGTTTTTTAAAAGGGCATCAAGCTTTGTTTGTCTTGAAACGTTATCTTGTGGGCTTGTTTTTTCCGTATCTGACGTTGAAAAAGCATATAAAAGGGCATTATATGAATCAAATTCTTCTTTTGTGGTTAATTTTGTTTTTGGGGCAGATATATTTGAAACGTTTTCTTTCCTCAAAGGAAAAAATAAAAATGAAGGCTCTGATGCAGCACTTGTTGATTTTGCGCCATTAAAACTTTGGTTAACTGATGGCGCTGATTGAAGATTTTTTATATTATTGCTGTTATACTGCCCTATATTATTTATCATCGAAACTGTGCCCTTATACTTTTTAAAACACGGGAATTAAAAAAATTGCCTTTTTGGGCTGTTTGATTTTACAATTATAAAAAAGGTTTTTTTAGTTTGCAAATGAAATTTAAGATTCCTGAAATTGAATATATTCAAATTTGCCTTGACAGATTGACACGGTTTAAACCCGTTTCTGAAAGGTATATAAGGGTTATTGACGATGTTTTATCAAAATATTTAATTCAAACCGATGAAAAACTTTCCGATATTCAAATGTCAAGAAAAATTGAACTTGCGCAAACAATTTTAAATTCCGCAGCTAAAAATTTAACAGATTTAAAATTAAACGAAATTATTAAAAATGATGAAGAAAAAATTTTTTATTTAACTAATGAAGATAGGGAATTTTTAAATTCAAAAATAGACTTTTTGGCTCTAATTAATTTGCTTGATGAAAACACTTTGCCTTTGAATTTAAAGAGGTTAAAATTTCAAAATAATTTAACTTCAAATGAAACAAGAGAAAAATATGCAACTCTTTTTCCTGTTTCAAAAGTTGTTTTGGTTGAAGGAATAACGGAAGAAATTTTATTAATTGAATTTGCAAAAATTTTGGGGCTTGATTTTAAAAAAGAAGGAATTTTTGTTCTTGGTGCAGGCGGCAAAAACCAAGTGGCAAGAAAGTATTACAAATTAATTGAAGAAATTAAGATTCCTATATTTATTCTTCTTGACTCAGATGCCAAAGAAATTGCAAATTTAATTATTCCGAAATTAAGAAATAAAGATAAGCTGCATTTAATTAAAACGGGCGAATTTGAGGACATTTTAACGGGCAAGTTAATTAAAAATGCGCTTAATTTTCATTTTGCACAAAACATGTTAAATAATGAAAACGAATTTGAAGAAAACGGGCATGCCGTTGTTGAATTGCATGATTGTTTTAAAAACAACGGTTGGGGTGAATTCAAAAAGGCGGATTTTGCAAAAATTATAAGGGAATATTTGCACCAAGCCAAAAACCCGCCTGTTTCAGACGAGTTAAAATTAATTACGGATGAAATTAAAAATCTTTAGTTTAAAAGGTCATCTAAAATGTCTGCATTTTTTAATGCACGTTTTGAATTAATTGTGTGGGCGCTTCTTAAATAGCTTCTCAAGGCTTCTCTTATCAATTCGCTTCTTGTTCTTTGTTCATCTGTTGCTAATTTATCAATGGATTCTAAGAACTTATCCGGCATGGAAATTAAGATTTTAGCCATTTAAAAACTCCTTTTTTTATAGTTCAATTATACTATATCGAAAGGAAAATGAAAATGCTTTCAACTACAAAAGGTTTAAGATTACATATCGGTTTTTTTGGAAAAAGAAATGCGGGCAAATCAAGCTTGGTAAATAAAATTATAGGACAAGAGCTTTCTGTTGTTTCAAATGTAAAAGGCACAACAACAGATGTTAACCAAAAATCTATGGAGCTTTTGCCTGTTGGCCCTGTTACTTTGCTTGATACTGCAGGTATTGACGATATTGGCGAACTTGGCAGTTTAAGAGTTGAAAAAACAAAAAAAGCACTTTTAAGGTGTGATGTTGTTGTTTTTGTTTCAGATTTTGAACCATTAACCGAAATTGAAAAAAACTTTTTATCTGAAATTAAAAATAAAAATATTCCAATTATTTCAGTTATTAATAAAAATGATTTAGGACAAATTAACCCTCTTGATTTTGAATTTTTAGTGCAAAATGCAAATGTTGTTTTAAATACATCTGCAATTAAAAAAGATAACTTTGTGGTTGAATTTATTTCTTCTTTAATCAAAATTGTGCCTGATGAATTTGTAAACAGCAAAATTATAATGTCAGATATTGTTCATGAAAATGAAACTGCTGTTTTGGTTATTCCGATAGATAAAGAAGCGCCAAAAGGAAGAATTATTTTGCCTCAGGTAAATGCCATAAGGGAAATGTTAGATAACAATTCAATTTCAATTGTTGTAACACCTGATAAATTAAAACAAGCAATAGACAACCAAAAAATAAAACCAAAGCTTGTTGTTTGCGATTCTCAAGCGTTTAAAGAGGTGGCGGAAATTGTTCCCGATGATATTATGCTAACTTCTTTTTCAATTCTTTTTGCAAGATTAAAGGGTGATCTTAAAACATTATATTTGGGTGCAGAAAAAATTGATAAATTGAAAGATGACGACACAATTTTAATTCTTGAATCTTGTTCGCATCACCCCGTTGAAGACGATATAGGCAGAGTTAAAATTCCAAAATTATTGAGAGCTTATACAAATAAAAAACTTAATTTTGAACATTATTCAGGCCATGATTTTCCGACATCGATTGAAAAATATTCTTTAATTATCCACTGTGGTGCTTGCATGACAACAAGAAGAGAAGTTTTAAACAGAATAAACATTGCAAAAGAAAACAACGTGGAAATTACAAACTACGGTATTACGATTGCAAAATGTTTAGGCATTTTAAAAAGAGCAATTAAGCCTGTTTTAGAGGTTTAATTTTTCTTTTGTTTCGGCATTTTTTTAACAGCTAAAACCTGAATTTCAAAAGGTTTTAAATTCACCATAAAAGCGCCGTTTTTTGCAATTGGTGCATCTTGCATTTTAAAGGGCATAACAAAATCATCTTTTTTCATTTTTGGAACTTTAACTTTTGCACTTTGTGAATTTATGAAGTCTAAGTTGCCCATAACTATTATAAATTCTTGCCCTAAGTCTTTTTTGAATGCAAAAACGGAAGCATTATCCGTTTTTAAAAAATCACACTTTTTAGACGCAATAAATGGCGCCATGAGATATCTTAGCTTTGTTGCGCTTAAATATTCGCTTTCATCATAATTTTCTTTCAATAAGCTGTATGGCGCTCTTGAAAAATTAAAAATATCAAATTTATTTTTGTGAACAAAATATGTATCATCATCCGTATAGCTTTTTTGAGCTTTTTTGTTTTGGAATTTATAAGCATACGTATCTGCCGCAGGGAAGCCATCCAGAGTATATGGGTTTATGGGAAGTGTCATATTAAGCCAGTTTACCATTTGCCAATAAGGATACCCCAATGTTGCGGGGCTAACTTGGTCATGGGTTGCAAAATTTGCTATATAAGCTTTTTTGTTTTCAAATTTTTCAATAAGCTTAATATCATCTTCAATTTTTGAATATAAATCATTTTTGGTTTTAATTTCTTTTAAATCTGACCAATCCGAATAATATCCGTCAAAGCCTGCTTCCAGTAATTCTTCAACAGAAGCGTACGGAAGATAACCTTTTGCGGGGTTTTGCCATTTTGGTGAAGCTTCTGCCAAGAATAAAAATTGCGGGTCATTTTTTCTTGCATAGTTAATAATTTCAATCCAAAATTCTTTTGGTTTAATGGCTGCAACATCTGCTCTAATGCCGTCAACGCCTATATCTTGAACCATATCTATAAAGCTTTTATATTCTTCAACCAAAGCTTTATTTAAGTTGCCCTTATCGTCATAAACTTTAAAAAGTCTGACATCTGTCCAATCTGAAGGTATAACGGATGAATTATTTTTATCTTTTAAAAATAATTCGGGCTTTTCCAAGCTCATATCATATGAACCGCAGCTTGGAAGGTCAACAATAACGTGCATTTGAAGCTTGTGTGCTTCATCCGTAAATTTTTTTGCCTGCCCTTTAACGCTTGGTGTAAAATCTGTTTCATCTAAAAGGTTTGGGTCAATTGTGTTGAATGAATCCATTGCATATAAAGAGCCTGCCGTGCCAAGCGCTTTTAATTTGCCTGTTTTTGTAATCGGCAAAAGATAAACTGTGTTTATACCAAGCTCTTTTAATTCTTTTAATCTCGGAATTGCATTTATGAATGTTCCTTTGGCTTCACCAAGGTTCGTTTCAATGATATCGTTTTTGTTGTAATCTTTAGCGCCAAATGTTCTTATATTTATTGTGTAAATATTTGCGCCGTTATCTATAAAAAGCGTTCTTAAATTGTTGTTCCAGTTGTAATTTTGTGCATATACAGGGCTTAATATTAAAGATAAAAATAAAAATGATATTAAAAATTTAATTTTGTTCATCGTTACCTCTTCTGTATATTTCAAAAATAATTTCATCTTCCGCTGCTTTTACCAAAGATTTGTTTCTGTTATAGCTCATAATGTTTGAAGCATAATAATAAACATTATCTTTTGTTTTTATAATTCCGACAAGCGAACTTGAGCCAACCAAAGTGCCTGTTTTAAGATAAACACAACCTTTTATTTCTCTTAATCTTTTATCAAGCGTGCCAACACCGCCTGTTGGAAGGAATTTTTCAAAATCAAAATCTATTTTAGAAAGTGCATCTGTCATCCAATCCACATTCATTGCATTATATCTTGAAACGCCGCTGCCATCGGTTATTCTTACCTGCCTTGGGTCAAGCCCCAAGTTTTGGTAATAATTAATAAACATATTAATGCCGTTTTGTGTTGTGCCTGCAGCCATTGCGCTGTTTTTAATAAGGCCGTTTTCGTTTGCAAATTTTCCGCCTGCAACTTTGAAAACCATTTCTGCGCCAATGTTATCGCTTGTTTGAAGAATATGTTTAATTACCTCATCTGCGGGGCGCTCAAATTTTGCAATTAATGCGGCATCTTTTGGCGTTTTTGCAAATTGAAATTTATCCGTAAATCTTATTCCTGCTTTATTAATGGCTTCATTCATTTTTTGGCAAAAGAAATATCTTGGGTTTAAAACAGGAACGGGTTTATCCGTAACGCTGCTTGAAATTGTTCCGATTACATCAATTGTATTGTGGGTTTCATCTTCAATAAATGTAAAATCTGTTTTAGAGCCTGTTTGTAATTTATTTACAAATGAAAATTTATAGGGGCTTTTTTGAACAATTCTTAAATCTTTTTTATCTTCCGACAGCAAAAAATCTACCTTAACGGTGTTAAAATCTATCATATAAGGTGAAATTTTGGGTGAATTCGGCCAAATATCATCGCTCATCCAACCGTTTGGGTATGGAAGCATATCTATAACCGAATCATCTATATAAATTTTGTTAATTTTGCCTTTATGGTTTTGTTTTAAGTTTTTTGCAAGTTGTTCAATATCTGCAGTTTTTAATAAAGGGTCGCCCGATAATTTAAGATAGATGTTGTTATTTTTGTCTTTATAAAATGCCGTTTGAAATTTATAATCTCCCCCAAGTTCATTTAAGCTTGCAGCCATTGTAAAAAGTTTAAGCGCAGAAGCAGGGTTTAGATATTTGTATTGGTTTTTTGAATAAACATTTTCTCCGTTTTTGTCTTTAACTGCTATTGAAATAACCGAATCATGGTCAAAATTATATGAACTTAAAATATCGTTAACCGGACCTGTAAAATCAGAAGCAATTACAGGCACTTTAAAAAATATTAATGCTAAAAATAAAACGATTATTTTTTTATACATTTTGCATTTCCCCTGAAAATTCAGGCACAAAGCCAAAGTTGTGAATTTTCCTGTTTAAAAGGTTGGGGAATTTCTTTCTTGTTTCATAAACAATATCTGTATTTATTTTGGCTGTTAAATAGCCTTCTTTTTCGCTTAATTTTTCGATAATATTTCCCATAGGTTCCACTATAAGCGAATTGCCTGCATTATTAATATTGCCTTTTATGTGCCCTGTTTGAGAGAGTGCCAAAAAGTAACATTGGTTTTCAATTGCACGAGCTTGCGCCATTATTTGGTATTGTTCTTTTCTTGATAACGGCCAAGCGGACATATTTATTAAAAGTTCAGGCGTAAATGGCGAATTTATATAGCTTCTGAAAAGTTCAGGAAACCTTATATCGTAACAAATTGAAAGCCCGATTTTAAGGCCGTCTAATTGAACAATAACTGGTTTATCGCCTGATGTTACGGTTTCTGCTTCGCCATCAGGAGCATAAAGGTGAATTTTATCGTATCTTTGAAGAAGTTTGCCTTCTCTGTTAAAAATTGGGCATGAGTTTTTAACAAGGCCTTCAACCCCCCTTAAATATGAGCCGCCAATAATATTTACGTAATGTTTTCTTGCAATTTTTGATAAAAAATCTTCTGTTTCATTAAATGAATCTATGCAATTTTGAAAAATTGAACAATCCCAGCCTGATGTCCAAACTTCAGGCAGAACAATTATATCTGGAAGTTCCGAATTATCTTGTATTGAAGAATAATATTTTTCAATCATTGAATCAATTTTGGCATAGTTTGCCCTTGTATCGCCTAAAATTGAATTCATTTGAATTGCAAGAATATTTTTTTTCAATTTTTTACCTCTTTAAAAGTTTTATAGTTCATCAGGCGAACAAATTTTGCCTTTAATTGCGCTTGCTGCAGCAATTGCAGGAGATGCAAGATAAACTTCCGATTCAGGGTGCCCCATTCTGCCTACAAAGTTTCTGTTTGTAGTTGAAATTGCCCTTTCGCCTTTTGCTAAAATGCCGGCATGGCCGCCTAAGCATGGGCCGCAAGTTGGTGTTGAAACAGCACCTTGAGCTTCAACAATTGTTTGAATATAGCCAAGTTCAATTGCTTTTAAGTAAATATCTTGAGTTCCGGGGAACACAATTAATCTTACATCAGGGTGAACTTTTTTGCCTTTTAAAATGTCTGCTGCAATTTTTAAGTCGGACAATCTTCCGTTTGTGCAGCTTCCGATTACAACCTGATTAATTTTAACATCGCCCACTTTTGAAATAGGCCTTGTATTTTCAGGCAAATGCGGGAAGGCAACTGTTGGTTCAATGTCTTTTACATCGTATTTGATAATTCTTTCATATTCCGCATCAGGGTCTGAATTATAGAATTTAAAAGGCCTTTTTGCTCTTCCTTCCAAATATTTTCTTGTAATTTCATCAGGCGGAATAATTCCGTTTTTTGCACCTGCTTCAATTGCCATATTGCAAATCGTGAATCTGCCGTCCATTTCCATATTTGAAATAGCTGAACCTGTAATTTCAAGGGTTTTATAGAGTGCGCCGTCAACTCCAATGTCGCCTATAAGGTGCAAAATTAAATCTTTGGCTGAAACCCATTTGTTTAATGTGCCGTTAAATTCAACTTTAATGGCTGATGGCACTTTAAACCAAGTTTCGCCTGATGCCATAGCACAAGCAAGGTCTGTTGAGCCAACACCTGTTGAAAAAGCGCCAAGAGCGCCATATGTGCAAGTGTGAGAATCTGCACCGATTATTAAATCGCCTGCGCCAACAAGCCCCGAATCAGGAAGAAGCGCATGTTCAATTCCCATTCTGCCAACTTCAAAGAAATTAACTATCCCTTTTTCTTTGCAAAATTGTCTGATTAAATTAACTTGTTCTGCTGATTTTATATCTTTATTCGGAACAAAATGGTCAGGAACAAAAACCGTTCTTGTAACATCAAAAACATTATCTACCCCGATTTTATTAAATTCTTTAATTGCAACAGGGGCTGTAATGTCGTTTGCAAGCGTTATATCAACTTTTGCAGTAATTAAATCGCCTGCTTTAACACTTTCTTTGCCTGAATGTGCTGCAAAAATTTTTTCTGTAATGGTCATCGGTCTAGACATATTTTTTTTCCTTCTTAATCGTTTTTATTTTCCAGTTTCTTTTTTAAATCAAGCATGCCGTTATGGCCCACAACATACATTGTGCATTTTTTAAGGTTTGAAATATACCATGCGCATCTTTCCTGAACGCATATTATGGGAATTTCATTGCCCGCAGACATTAATGGGCATACGGGAATTTGAGAATTTGCCATTTTTTATCTCCTATTTCAATGAAGCTTCAAGTTCTCTTGCTTGTTTTTGAAGATTGCAATTTGTTTCATCGCATCTTTTTTCGTAGTCTTTATAAATTTTAGACCTGTTCATAACTTCGTCAAAATCAATTAAATGAGCGTCAAAATCCGGCCCGTCAACGCAAGCAAATTTAACTTCAGAGCCAACTGTTACTCTGCATGCACCGCACATGCCTGTGCCATCCACCATAATAGGGTTCATTGAAGCTTCTGTTTTTATGCCTGTTCCTCTTGTAAGGTCTGCAACGGCTTTCATCATAGGCATCGGGCCAACTGCTATTGCATAATTTACGGTTTCTTTTTTCATAATGTCTGCCATAACGTTTGTTGTAAAGCCTTTAATGCCAAGTGAACCGTCGTCTGTTGTAATAATAAGTTCCGTGCAGGCATCTTTCATTTTATCTTGCCAGAAGATTAAATCTTTATTTCTTGCGCCCATAATCATATAAACTTTGTTGCCTGCTTCTTTAAACGCTTTTGAAATTAAATAACAGGGTGCTGCGCCATATCCGCCTGCAACGCAAACAACCGTGCCGTATTTTTCAATATGTGTGGGTTTGCCTAATGGGCCTACAATGTCTTCAATTTCATCGCCAACGTTTAATTTGGCAAGTTTTTTTGTAGTGTAGCCAACTGCCATATAAACAATTGTTAATTCTTCTTTTTCTCTGTCATAATCTGCAATTGTTAAGGGAATTCTTTCAGAGTTTTTATCAACTCTTAAAATAATAAATTGCCCTGCTTTAGCATTTTTTGTAATATATGGGGCTTTTACCCTTATTTCAAACTGGTTTTTGCAAACTTCATTTTTATATAAAATTTTATAGCCCAATTTTTTAACTCCTATCTCTATACATTTTCAATCGATATCTTAGCACAAAAATAAGCCTTTTGTAAAAATAAGGCTTATTCTTTCTTATAACTTAACATTTTTTTTGCAAAATATTTTATTTTTGTGTTTTATACATTTTGCGCACACTATTTTTTAAGGATTAACGATTATGAGAGTATCACCGATAAGCTTTAACAACAATTTAAACAACAATTTTAATTGCAAACCGAAAACAAAAAATCAACCGACTTTTACAAGTATTTTTGCAGATGCAAAACCCGAAACAGAAAGAGCTTATGCAATTTATACAATGACACATCCGAATTTTTCCACCTTAAAATCAAGTTCTACAAGAATTTTTAGAGAATTGCCAAGCGAACTTGCAGTTTCTAAACTTTTAGACCCGAATAAAAAAACGCAAATTAATGTTTTAGGTTCTTCAGATGGTTCTGAAGCCTTTGCTTATGCAATCACTTTAAAAGAAGCAATGGGAGATAAAGCAAAAGAAAACGTTAAAATAAAAGGAGTAGACTTGCAAAAGCCATTGGTTGAATTAGCAAAAACAGGCAAAATTGTATGCTCCGATATTGAAAAAAAATATGCTTCGGATTATGAAAAAGAGCTTGGAAAAAGCCCCATATCAGGAAGCGGCTGGAACAGACATTTGAAAAAAACAACAAGGCCGGATAATTTCATTCAGCTTGCAAAAAAATACCCGTTTTTAGTTTATATGGAAAATGACCCTGTTGTCGGTAAAACCATTGGTAACGGGCTTAATTGGTATGAAATAAACCAAGAAGGCCTTCCTGAAATAGCTTTTGAAACAGGTGATATGAGAGATTATTTAACTTCAACGGAAGGAGCCGAACAAGAAGTTTATGTTGTTGCAAATTCTGCCGCTTATCTTGCAGAAATTAACCCTGATGAATATGTTAATTTATTCAAAAAAATAGCGGATGAAAACAAAGGCAAAAATAAAGATGTTTATGTGGTTGTCGGCTCTGTTGAAAATAAACTTGTAAACCCAAGATATTCTGCAGCATTGGGCATTCCAAGAGGCAAGCAGCAAAGAATGAAAACTGACATTTTAAATGCAGGTTTTGAAAATGTTTCTGAATTTAAATTAAGAAAAAAAGGAATTGTTCCATACAAAGAAACGGCAGCTTGTATTTTTAAATTAAAAAATAAATAGATTGCATTAATTTGTTATTTAAAATATAGTTTATTTTAAAGCAGACGGGTAATTGCGTTGCATTTTTTATGCAATGAGGAAAGTCCGGACACCCAAAGTACAAGATTGCTTGGGAAAGCCAAGTGCGCGCGAGCGTGAGGAAAGTGCCACAGAAAAGTAGACTACAAAATTAATTTTGTACAGGTGCAACGGCGGGGTAAAAGCCCACCGCTTGGTTTGTGAAAACCAAGGTCATGGTAAACCCCAATCGGGTGCAAGTTTGAATCTGCAAGAAGAATTGTACTTTTCGCTTTTATTTAAAGATTGCAGGAAAAAACGCATTAGACAGATGATTACCTTAAACAGAATCCGGCTTATAGTCTGCTTTTTTATTTTCAGGAATAAAATCTTCTTGTAAAGGCAAAATAAAGCTGAAAGTTGAACCTTTATTCGGTTCTGATTCCACAAAAACTTTTCCGTTGTGCTGTTTTTCTATTGCGGTTTTAACCAAATGAAGCCCTAAACCCGTTCCTTTTATTGTGTGGGTTGTGTTTTCAACTCTATAAAAGCGGTCAAAAATTCTATCCAAAAGTTCAGGCGCAATTCCTATTCCATGGTCTTTTACGCTGACTTTTACATAATTATGGTCTGCAGTAAGCCCAACGGTTATTTCTATTTTTGATTTTTCGGGCGAATATTTAATTGCGTTTGTAACGAGGTTGTTTATAACTCTTTCAATTGTTTCTTCGTTGTATAAAATTAAAGGGAGCTCGTCTTGTTTTGTAAGAAAAATTTTCATTTTCTTTTCATCTGCTAAAACTTTAAGCCCCACAAGGGTTTTTTCAATTGTAGATGAAATATCCAGATATTGTTTTTCAAGTTTTGTGTCAGCTTCTATTTTTGAAAAATCAAGAATGTCATTTACCATTCTATTTAGGTGAATAATTTCATCGTTTATAATTCCGATAAATTCTTTTTGTTCTTTAAAACTGAAATCTTCGCCATAGTTATAAAGAGTATCTGCATAACTTCTTAAAATTGTAACAGGCGTTCTTAATTCGTGGGAAACATTTGATATAAAATCGCTTTTTAATTTGTCAATTTCAGCATCTTTTGTAATGTCGATTAAGATTATGATATAGCCTAAATAATCATGTACATTTGAATACATAGATGAAACAATGGCTTTTATAACTTTTTTTTCTATTGTTATTGTGAAAGATTGGGGCTTATTTTCCGCTTCATCTATCGGGGTTTGTTTAAATTTTTCAATGCCTGTTTTAAAGCATTTTATTCCCTTAGAATCAACAAAATCTAAAATTGAAGAATTTAAAATGGTTTTATTTAAAAGCTTTTGAGCAGATGGGTTTACAAGAACAACTTTATCGAATTTATCGCACACGACAACCCCGTTTGCAATGCCCATTAAAACAGATTCAAATTTGTTTCTCTCAAATGTTAATTGGTCTATGTTTTGTTCTTCATATAAATGAAGCCTTTGGCTCATATCGTTAAAGGCCGTGAATAATTCTTTAATTTCACCTGTTGTTTGTTCGTTTTCTAAAATTGTTCCAAAATTTCCGCTTGAAATTTCTTTAACCCCTAATCTCAAAATGGCTAATTCCCGCCTTATTAAAATGGTGTTTAGAACAATTACTATTGTATAAATAAGCCACATCATGGCAAACACAACAAGCATTGAATTTTTTGTTGTATTTGAAATAGATTTTGCAAGGTTTGCATTAAGCCCAATTTCAACATACCCCACAACGTTTCCTTTTTCATTTAAAACAGGCGTTGTTAGAGTGGTTTTGGTGTCTTTTTCTCTTTTTGGGTATTCTTCCGTTGTTGAATATATTATTTTGTTGTTTGCATCTTTATGGGTTACAAAAGAAATATCCGAATTGCCCTCTAAAACAAGCTTGGCGTGTTGTCTGAACAAATTTTTCTTAGATTGAACATCAGATTTTTTCATTAATTCATAGCTTTGAATGGCAATTGTTCTGCCTAAAAGCTGGCCTGAATTTGCATAGTTTTCATAAAGTTTTTCTCTTATTTTATCGATTGCAAAATATGAAACTGCCATAATAATTGCAGTAGAAACAACTAACCCCGTAATTATTAGTTTATTTTGTGTTGATAAACTGAATTCAAACTTTTTTTTCATTATTCTAAATTCTTTAATTTGCCGATGATGCGACTTGAACGCACGACCTATCGATTACGAATCGATTGCTCTACCAACTGAGCTACATCGGCAAATAACCATCTTTACTACATAATAATATAAAAAAATTCTGTTGTCATGAAAAAGTTCATTTGCTATTTTTCAAATCTTTCAAGCGCAAATTGCTCAACAGTTCCTGCTTTTGCGGCAAGGTCATCGTTATAAACGTAGAGAGTGTATATATCTTTTAATTTTGTTGAACGATTTACAAGGCTTCTGATTTTTTCAAGTTCATCCATTGAAGTTGCTTCATTTGGGCCTTTGTTGCCGTTTAAATCAATCGTAACGGTTGCGCAAGAAGTTTTTTGTTCATAATATGTATTTTGTTTTTTAGAGCCGCATTCGTATAAATAGCCTTCTATTTTAAAGGTTGTTCCGTTTGGCATTGTTATTGTATCTGTGCCGTTAAAGTTGCCTTTTTTTAAATATTTTGCAAAATAAGCGGGAATATCATTTTCAACAGTATTTACACCAAGCAAATTGCCATCATTAGCGCCATTTACCACGGCTTGTTTTAAAGTTTCCTTAGCTTCCGCTAATTTTAACATTTGAATTGTATTTGTATGGCCTGTAATTTGCATTGGAAATATTAAAATGTGAACAACAATTGCTGCAATTGAAAAAGGCAGCCAGCATTTTTGGCTTTTTAAAAAGTCAATTTCATCGTCATAATTTCTTGCATTGTAGGCGTCTTTATTGCCTGTTAAGCCTGAAATAAAGGCTAATAATAAAGTTAATATTGAAATTGTAATAACAAGTGTTAAATAAAACCCTGATGATACAAAGTGATTAATAAAGTGGGGTATCCAAGTTAAAATTAAAAATGTGATTGCAAGCTTTTTTCTTTTGTAAACAAAATTATATATTACAGGGAAAGCAAAAGCTGCTAAATTAAAGCTGTTTGCTGTTTTTTTTGATAATTTTGGTTTGCCTTTTAAATTTTGCAGGCTGACTTCTCTTTGTATGCGTGCTTTTTCGTTTTCGGTCATTTTTAAATCCTTTTATTGTTAAAAATATATTAATATTTTGCTTCTTTTTTTGCAAGAATATTAACTTTTTTACAAATGTTTTAAAAAATTATATAATTTACTTATGGAAAATAATGATTACATAAAATATATTAAACAATCTTTTGAACTAAAAAACCAAAAGCTCTATAAGGAAGCAATTGAGGTTTTATACAAAGTTTTAAGTGATGATGTGGATGAGAAAACAACAGTAGAAGTTATTTCATCTATCGCAGATTTGCATTTTTTATTGAAAAATTATGAAAGAGCAAGTGAACAATATGAAAAGGTTTTAGAGATTGATAAAAACCACGAACATAGCCAAAACAAGCTCTATGAAATTCATTTTCTTTTAAAAGAATATAATAAAGCCCTTAATTTAATTCAAAAAATTTGCGAACATTCAAAGAAACCATTAGATTTTGTTAAATATTTCAGCGTGCTTTTAAAATTGGGAAGGGCAAATGAAATTTTAAAAATATATGAAGGGCTTGATGATGAATTAAAAGGCGATCCTGATATTTTATATATAATTTCACTTTTAGATGATAAAAACAAAAAAGAAATTTTAAAAAAAGTGGTTGAATTGTCGCCCACATTTTGTGAAGCAAAATTTGACCTTGCTTTAATTTATTTTAACGAAGGCGATTATAAAAATTCCGAAAAATTAATGGATGAAATTTTAAAAATTAAAAAAGACCCTATGAGCTATTATTATAAGGCTTTAATGCAGGTTAAAAGGAAGGATTTTTTTGCAGCAATTGATAATTTCCACCTTGCAATTAAATTAAGCAAAGGAATTTTTCAAGAATTTTATTTGGAGCTTGCAAAAGCTTATATGGATGTAAACTGGTTTGATGAAGCGATTGCTACATTAAAAAAATCTATCACGCTTTGCATTCAACAAAACGAACCAAAAAGCGCAATTGATAAAAGGTATCTTTTGCTGGCTTGGGTTTTTGAAAAACAAAAAGATTATGATAACGCACTTTTTAATTTAACTTTAATTGACCCTATGTCTAACTTTAAGGTTCAGGCAGAAATTTTAAGAGCAGTTGTTGAATATAAAAAGGGGGAAATTGTATCTGCAAAAGAAAAACTTGAAAAAATATATAATGAAAACCCGAAAGTTAGAGATGATTTAACACTTCTTGATACTTTGGGTTCAATTTATAAAGATTTAAAACTTGATAAAAAAGCAATGGAATTTTATGAAAAACACCTTGAACATTACCCCGATTCCATTCATACGGTTTCAGAATATGTTGATTTATTGATTGATAATGAAATGTATGAAAAAGCGGAAGAATTGATTGAAAAATATTCTTCTTACGGTGAAATTGCAAGCTTTTTAAATTCAAAAGCAAGAATTTTTTACAGAAAAAAAGAATATGATAGCGCAATTAATTCTTTGGATAAATTAATTGAATTAGATAAAAACAATGCCGAAAGCTATTATTTTAAAGGTTTAATTTTAAATAAAAAAGAAGAATACAAAAAAGCGCTTAGCTTAATTACAACGGCGCTTGAACTAAACCCGCAGCCTGCAAAATATTATTTTCAAGCAGCTGTTAGCAACTTTGGCCTTGGTTTTTATAATGATGCCATGTTGTATATTAAAGAAGCTGTTGAAATTGAACCAAACGACTTGAACTACAAAAAGTTTGCTGCAGATATCGCTGAAAAATCGGGAAATATCCATGAATCTGAATTTTGGAATTCTATTGTAAGAGGCAGTGAAACAATAATTAAAAATAACAAAAGGTTTTAGTTGATTATTTAGCTTTTTTGGGTAGAATAGTTATGTTGTTTTGTCGCATTTGGCAAAATGTTTGAAAATTAAATATTTTTATGCGCCTGTAGCTCAGTTGGCCGTTTGATATTTTGTTGAAAACAAAATTCAAACAATAGGAAAAATTCAACTCTATAATAACTGACATGGGAAATTTGAAAATTTAATATTTGCGCTCTCTTGCTCAGTTGGCCGTTTGATATTTTGTTGAAAACAAAATTCAAACAATAGGAAAAATCAAGCTCTATCCAACTGACATGGGAAATTTGAAAATTTAATATTTGCGCCTGTAGCTCAGTTGGATAGAGTGTTTGGCTACGAACCAAAAGGTCGGGGGTTCGAATCCCTCCAGGCGCGAATTTTCACCATTAATATATTTAACCTCATTAAGTTCCTGTCGGGATGCAAACGCTTCGCTTTTGCCCTCTCCTTCAAAAGTGACATTTAGTCACTTTTTCAGTCGGCCGAGTCTCCAAGGCGCGAATTTTCACCATTAATATATTTAACCTCATTAAGTTCCTGCCCTTGTGCAATCGCTTCGCTTTTGCCCTCTCCTTCAAAAGTGACATTTAGTCACTTTTTCAGTCGGCAGAGTCTCCAAGGCGCGAATTTTACCATTAATATATTTAACCTCATTAAGTTCCTGTCAGGATCCAAGTATAGTTTATCAGGACATTTGAGATAAGGATTTTGAGTCTAAATTGCCGAGTTGTTGGAACTTTGAGGCTAATTTATAG